>NZ_JBJFLP010000001.1:2807500-2858196 GCF_045363165.1 Erythrobacter sp. GH1-10
TTTTTGCAATTTTATTTCGCGTCGGCGCATTTTTCTCGGAAATCCGCCGCTTTGCGCCCTCAAGCACCATTCCAAGGTGGGGAGTTGGCGCCGCAATTCAAGCTCGCGTTAACGATTGAGACGCGCCGACGGTTGGCTTTCGGCCACGAATCCGCGGGTCACACCGACCAAATCTTCACCTTTTGGGCCTATCGCGCCCGCAATGGATACTCGCCCTCCCGTCTCTGATGCCCTTCACGGCGATTCGGGCTCGCTCCCTGATTCGGGAGCGCCCGCCCGCGAGCGCGTCCAGGGGACCGACGGCGACGGGAGCTTCGCATTGCGCGTACGCAGCGCTGTCATGTGGCGCTGGGGAGCGCAGGTGGCGGCGCAGATCATCACCTGGACTTCCACCATCTTGGTGGTCCGTCTGCTCGATCCTTCGGATTACGGCCTGTTCGCGATGACGCAGGTTGTGCTCACCGCACTCGCTTTCCTCAACGGGCAAAGCTTTGCCACCTCGCTGGTCCAGACAGAGCGGATCGACGAACGGCGGATCGGACAGGTGTTCGGCCTGCTGCTGATGGCTAACGGCACGCTTGCCGCAGTGCAATTTCTGTTCGCGCCCTACGCCGCGGCCTATTTCGGCGAACCGATGGTAGCGACCCTGCTCAGGGTGCAGGCGATCATATTCCTCACCATCCCGTTCATCGCCCTGCCGTCCGAATGGCTCGCGCGGCGGCTCGAGTTCCGCAAGCAGGGTCAGGTCAACATGGCGACGGCCGTCGTCGGGGCTGTTCTCGCGCTTACACTGGCGTGGCTCGGATACGGGGTCTGGGCACTGGTCTATGCCCCAATCGCGATGTTCGTCACCCGCGCGATCGGTCTGACGATCGCCTCGGGGCTGCGCATCCGTCCGATCTTCGATCCGCGCGGCGCATGGGACCTCGTGACATTCGGCGGCACGCTGACCCTGTGCCAGCTGTTCTGGATCATCCAGAGCCAGAGCGACATCGTGATTGCCGGTCGCCTGCTGCCGACTCACGACCTCGGCCTCTATTCGGAGGCCCTGTTTCTCACTCTTGTCGTGACCGGCCGTTTTATCCCGCCGATCAACGAGGTCGCGCTCGCCGCCTATTCGGAGCTCCATCGCGCAAGGAAGCCGCTGGGCCCCTACTTCCTGAAGACCGCGCGCATGGTGATGATGGTAACCGCACCGATTTATATCGGGCTATCGCTCACCAGCGACGCGGCGATCCGCACCCTGTTCGGAGAAAAGTGGGTGGAGATGATTCCGGTCGTTCATGGCCTGGCGCTGGTGATGCCGGCCTTTGCCTTGCAGCTGATCTGCTCCCCCGTCACCAATGCCATGGGCCGGCCCCGCATCTATCTCACCACGTCTATCTGCGGTGCGATCATCATGCCGACCGCATTTCTGCTCGCTGTGAACGGCGGCCTGTTCGAAGGCGAAGCCGCGGCAATGCGTCTCGTCCACGCGTGGTGGGTCGCCGCGCCGATGCTCCTGGCCTTTACGCTGGCAATGACCCTGCCGCGCATCATGGTCTCTCCGCTCGCGCTCGCCCGCGAGCTTTTCCCGACCGCGCTGGCCTGCGGCCTGATGGCTTTGGCGGTGCTTACTGTCCAGCGGATCGCCCCGATGGGGGCTGTGTGGCTCGACCTGATCTGGAATGCCGCTGTTGGCGCGATCGTATACGCCGCCACTTTCTGGTTCGGTTTTCGCGCGCTGGTCGAAGAGACATGGGCCATGCTCCGACAGCGCGAGGCCGGCACGCCCGGAATCGCCGTCCACAGCGGCGGGTAAGGCGCCTGCAGAATTTTCGGCGCTCCCGATTTGGGGGTGAGACACGCTTCTGGTATCCTCCACGCCCCAGAGAGAGGAACACATATGTCGCGTACCCTTGCGCTCGCAGCCCTGCCCATGGCCATGATGGCTGCGCCATTGGCCGCAAACACGACAGCAGCCGTAGAACCACCCGCGCCGATTCAGAGCCTGAGCCAGGAATCGATTGCCCCCGACCTATCGAGTCCGGAAACCGAAATTCTTGCGCTGGAGGAAGAGCGCCATCGCCGTATGACCATCCCGGTGACGATCGGCGGATCGGGCCCGTTCAATTTCATGATCGACACGGGCAGCCAGGCGACCGCCGTGACCCATCAGATCAATCAGGGGCTGAGCCTCCCTCGACTCGGGACTGCCACCGTTGTCGGCATGGCCAGTTCGAGGATTGTCGATCTCGTCGAAGTGAACGACCTGATGGTGGGCACCCACACCATTCACAACATCAGCGCGCCGGTGCTCAATCGCGCGCACCTCGGGGCCGACGGCATTATCGGCCTGGACAGCCTGCAGGATTTCCGCGTGCTGATCGATTTCCGCAAGGACACAATCGCTCTTGAAGATGTCACCACGAAATTTTCGAGCCGTGGTTTCGAGATCATCGTCAATGCCCGGCAGAGGCTCGGGCAGCTGCTGATTACCGATGCTGTCGTCGAAGGAGTGCGTGCGACGGTCATCATCGATACCGGCGCACAGGCGAGCCTCGGCAACCTCGCCTTGCAGGAACGCATCAAGGCGCGTCGACGTGAGGAGGTGCTCACGATGGACGTCAACGGTGTGACGATGATGGGCGATCTTGCCTATGTGCGCTCGCTCGAAATCGAGGGCTTGCAGATGAGGAACGTGCCACTGACCTTTGCCGATGCGCCGGCGTTCGAGGCACTGGGGCTGAAAGACCAGCCGGTCCTGTCGCTCGGCATGCAGCATCTCAAGATCTTCGACCGGATCGCAATCGACTTTTCGAACCAGCGCATCCTGTTCGATCTACCTCGGGACGTCGCCCGCGCCCTTCGCCGTGCACGGTCCAGCAATTACTACACACCGATGAGTCGCTGAGGGAAAGCAACCGCGCGACCTTGCCTTAGTCTGGGGCCGCGCCCACATGCACGGGCGCAATGCCGCCCGACACAGCCTCTTCCGACCGGCCCACAAGCCCGCCCGACGCCGAAGGCTGGGCAACGCTCCGGCGGTTTCTTCCCTATCTCTGGCCCGCCGGAAACTGGCCGCTGCGGCGGCGCATCATTTTAGCGCTGATTTTCGTGCTCGGTGCGAAGGCCACGATTCTCGCCCTGCCTTTCGCATACAAAGGAGCCGCCGATGCGATGGCGGGTCCGGTGGCCGACGGGGCAAGCGTGGCGCTCGCACTGGTAGCAGCGTACGGCCTCGGGCGTTTCACCTCGGTGCTGTTCGACAACCTGCGAAACATCGCCTTCGAACGGGTCGGGCAGGCTGCCACGCTCAACCTAGCCGAGGACGTGTTCGGACGTCTCCACCGGCTGAGCCTGCGTTTCCATCTCACGCGTCGGACGGGCGAAGTCACAAAGATCATCGAGCGCGGCACCAAAAGTATCGACTCGATGCTGTATTTCCTGCTGTTCAACATCGCGCCCACTGCGATCGAACTGATCGCGGTCGGGGTTATCTTCTATCTCAATTTCGGATGGGAATTGGTCGCGGCGACCGCCTTTACCGTAGTCACCTATATTCTGGTGACGCGCTGGATCACAGAATGGCGCACCAAGCTTCGGCGCGAGATGAACGATCTCGACGGGCAGGCGCTCCACCGTGCGGTGGATTCGCTCCTCAACTTCGAGACGGTCAAATACTTTAACGCGGAAACGCGCGAGGAAGCGCGGTATGCCGGCGCAGCGCGCGCCTATGCCGAGGCCGCGATAAAGTCGGAGAATTCGCTCGGCCTGCTCAACATTACCCAGTCGCTCATCACCAACCTGCTGATGGCCGGCGCTATGGCCTACACCGTGTGTGGATGGAGCAAGGGCGAATTGACGGTGGGCGACCTCGTTTTCGTCAACACCTACCTGATGCAGCTCTTCCGCCCTCTAGACCTGCTCGGCTGGGTCTATCGTACGATCCGGCAGGGGCTGGTCGATATGGCCGCGATGTTCAAGCTGATGGACACCGATGTCGAGGTGAAGGACGCGCCGGGCGCTCGCCCGCTTGTGGTGAAGCAACCGCATGTCACCTTCGAAAACGTTACCTTCCAGTATGAGGACGGTCGAACGATCCTCGACAATCTCAGCTTCGAAGTCCCCGCAGGATCATCGCTCGCAATCGTCGGACCTTCGGGCGCGGGCAAGAGCACCATCGGGCGGCTGCTGTTCCGCTTCTATGATCCGCAAGGCGGGCGCATCCTGATCGACGGGCAGGATATCCGCGAAGTCACGCAAGACAGCGTCCGGGCCGCAATCGGGATCGTCCCGCAGGATAGCGTGCTGTTCAACGATACGCTGGCCTACAACATCGCCTATGGAGCCGAAGGCGCGAGCGACGAGCAGGTGGAACAGGCAGCAGCGGATGCCGCGCTGATGCCCTTGATCGAGCGTCTGCCCGACCGGTTCCAGACCACGGTCGGAGAGCGCGGCCTCAAGCTTTCCGGTGGCGAGAAGCAGCGTGTGGCAATCGCCCGCACGCTGGTGAAGAACCCCCCGATCCTGCTGCTGGACGAGGCCACCAGCGCGCTCGACACGCGCACCGAGCAGGAAATTCTCGGTACGCTCAAACGCCTCGAACAGGGACGCACGACGATCGCCATCGCGCACCGGCTTTCGACCATCGCCGATGCAGATCGCATTCTCGTGCTCGATCACGGTAGCCTCGCCGAAAGCGGGACCCATGCCGAACTGCTAGCGAAAGGCGGACTCTACACCGAGATGTGGGCGCAGCAAGCAGCCGAACGCCGCGAGGATAGCGAGACCGAGGCGGCGGAGTAGGCGCTACTCGCCGCCTGCGGCATCGACGCTCTCGAGCGACTTGAACAGCCGCGCGGTCGCAAGATCGAGCTTGCTCGCCGGTACGACTTCGACATTGTCGCGAATCCGCTTGAGGCCATCGAGGAACTGGTCGGCATCGCCGACGATAACGATGGTCGCCTTTGCCGGGTCGACATAGGTCTGCGCCGCCAGACTCGCTGATTCGGCATCGACCGCGCCAAGCCGTTCGGCGAAGCGCACCGCTTCTCCCGGCTCGAGCCCCTGCTGGAGCAGGGTCGCGACGATCCTGTTGAATCCGCCGCTCGTCTCGAGCGCGCGGGCATAGCTGCCGGTCATATACAAACGCCGTTTGGCGAGGAGGTCCTCCGAAAGCGGCTCCGCGCCGAGGCGCTCGAATTCGTTGAGGAAGATCTGCGCGACCTCGTCTGCGGTTTCGTTCTTGGTTTGCGCGCTCGCCTGCAGGATCGATTCGTCCTGGCGGTCGGCAAAGCCCGAATAGGCTCCGTAGCTGAGCGAACGCTTGGTCCGCACTTCCTCGAACAGCCGCGCGCTCGATCCGCCACCGAGGACACTGTTGGCGAGCTCGAGCGAATAGAAATCCGCATCGGTGCGTGCCGGGGCGCGAACCGCCGCGATGACGGATGCCTGTCCGGCGTCGGGCATGTCGACGACGATGGTGCGAACCGGTTGCGATTCGCCCGCAGCTTTCTCGGGCACGGCACCGGGAGTAGCCTGCACTTCCCAGCTTCCGAACATACCTTCGGCGAGCGCGATTGCGTCTTCGGAATCGATCCCGCCGCTCACGACGATCTGCATCCGCTCGGGATGGAAATAGGCCGCCCGGTGCTCCATCAGATTCTCGCGGGTGATCGCCGCAAGCGTCTCGGGCGTACCGTCGGGCTGGGTGCCATAGGGAGCATCGCCGTACATCGCCACGCGGGCGACATAGCGCGACAGACTGCCCGGCTCCTTCATGCCGACCTGCAAGCCGTTGATCGCGCGATCGCGCTCGCGAATGAATTCCTCGTGAGGGTAGGTGGCATAGCGCACGATCCGCGCGGCCATCTCGCCCGCTTCATCGAGATTTGCGACCGGTGCGGTGAGGCTGAAACTCGTGCCATCGCTGCCCGCACCGCCGCCGAATGAAGCACCGAGGCTTTCGAAGGTTGCAGCGATCGATTGCGCGTCGATACCGAGCACGCCTTTGTCGGCGAGTGAAGCGGCGAGTTGTGCTATCCCCGCCTTGGCGCGCGGATCGGTCTTGCTCCCACCGGGGAACAGCATCGAGATGGTTGCGATCGGCACTTCGCCGGTCTGCACCGCCACGACGCGAATGCCGTTCGAAAGGGTGCCCTCCACAATCTCCGGAGTCGCAACCTCTGGAGCTGCGCCCGGCCCCGGAGGCGCCATGCGCTCGGCTTCGGGCTTTACCTGCCTGATCGTGCCCTGCGCAGGCGGCAGGGTCCGGAATTCGGGCATGGGAACCGGATTGGCGTATTTCGACGCATCGTCCGGACCGGCGGTGTAGGTGATCGAAACCCGGCGCTGGGGATCGAGATATTTCGAGGCGACACGCCGGACGTCTTCCGCCGTCACCTGCGTGATTTGCTCCAACCGCTTGTCGGCGAACTCGGGATCGCCCGAGGACACAAGCGCCTCGCCAAGCTCGAACGCGCGACCACGCGCCGTTTCGCGGCGGCGCAGCGTGCTGGCGACGATCTCGCTCTTGGCTTCGACCAGTTCTGCTGGCGTGACCGGCTCGTTACGAAGTCGTTCGATTTCCGCCGCGAGCGTTGCTTCGGCTTCGGCCATCTTGTCCTCGCCCGAGACCACCGCATAGGCGGCGATCTGGCCGGCCTCGCGGAACATCAGGACGCTTGCGGCGGTCTGGACCGCCTGCCCGCTGCGCACCAGCGCATTGTTGAACCGGCTGTTGTCGCCGCGATCCATGATCGCTTCGAGCACCTCGAGAGCGGGGGCATCGGGATCGGTCGTCGGAGGAGCCTTCCACACCGCGCCGACCACCGGGAGCGGAACGTTCGGCGCCGTTGCGTTGACCACTCTGGGCGACGAGATTTCAGGCTCGCGCGTCTCGATCGCGAGTTCCACCGGGTTGGCGCGCGGCGGGATGTCACCGAAGTATTCGTCGACCAGCGTACGCAGGCTAGCCATCTCGAAATTGCCCGCGACGATCAGCGTCGCAGTGTCGGGGCCGTAATAGGCTTCGTAGAACGCCCGCGCGTCGTCGAGCGTGGCGCTGTCGAGATCCTCGATGCTGCCGATCCCGGGGCGGCGATGCGGCATGACGTCGTAGGCATTTTCGGGGATCACGAAGCGCTGCAAGCGGCCATAGGGCGGCGCGAGTACGCGCTGGCGCAGTTCTTCCTTCACCACCCCGCGTTCGGTTTCGAACACTTCTTCGTCGACAACGACCTTGGCCATGCGTTCACGGTGGGTCCACAGCATGGTCTCAAGATAGGCTGCAGGAACCTGCTCATAGTAATTCGTACGGTCGACCCAGTTGGACGCATTACGCGTGCCGCCGATATCCGCCGTCAGGCCGTAGATCATGTTGTAGGGCATGTTCTCGGTCTTGCGGCTGAGGATATGCTCGAACAGGTGTGCGAAGCCGCTGCGGCCCTCGGGATCGAGTTTGGAACCAATGTCGTACCACAAGGACGTGGTGACGGTGCTGGTCGTGTCGTCGGGGATGGCGATGACGCGGAGGCCGTTATCGAGCGTCCACATCGTGTATTCGATCTTGGGTGCGCTCAGAGTGGTCGCGCTCGCTTCTGCGTGATCGTCGGCCATAAGCGGCGCGCTCGCAAGAATGGCGGCAGCGGAAGCACCCGCCAGCATCATCTTCCTGATCATGTTCTTCAATCCCCGTTTGAATTCATGCACGCGGGTTAAAGCGTGCCCGTTTTCGATGCTCAAGAGGGGGAACGAGAAAGGCGCTATGAAGTGCCGAAAATTATCGACGCGCGTCTTTGGACAGTTGCCTCAGGATCGAAAGCGCCTCTAAACGGCGGTCCCAGGGCACGAACAGGTGATCGTGATAGAAGCCGGCGATAATGTTGCAGGCGACCCCGGCATCGGCGAGCGCGGAGGATACGGTAGCGGTCAGCCCCACCCCTTCCAACGCAGAATGCACCATCAGCGTGATCCGCGCGAACAACGGCGCATCCTCGACAGGATCGTGCACTGCGGCAACGATTGTAGCGCCTTCGCTCTCGCGGATCAGAGCGAAAGGTTCGCCGATCCAGTCGGCTTTCGCATCCTCCAACGGGACCGAAAGAAACCGGTAGGCTTCGCTGTGGAGCTCGGGCTGCATACCCGCCAGCATGCCTTGAAGGTCGCTGACGGGCTTTTCGCTCACAGGATGTATTTCGAGAGATCGGTGTTGCCGGCCAGTTCGTCGAGCCGTTCGCGGACATAGGCCGCGTCGACCTTCACGGTCTCGCCGGCATGGTCCTCGGCCTCGAAACTGATTTCCTCGAGCAGTTTCTCCATCACGGTCTGCAAGCGCCGTGCGCCGATGTTCTCGACGCTTTCGTTGACCTGCGCGGCGATCTTGGCGACTTCGCGAACGGCTTCTTCGGCGAAATCGAGTTCGACCTTCTCGGTACCGATCAGTGCCTTGTACTGCTGAACGAGGTTGGCTCGGGTCTCCGACAAGATCCGCACGAAGTCCTCTTCGGTCAGAGCGCGCAGATTGACCCGGATCGGCAGGCGACCCTGAAGCTCTGGCAGCATGTCGGAAGGCTTGGCGACATGGAACGCGCCGGACGCGATGAACAGAACGTGGTCGGTCTTCATCGGCCCGTATTTGGTTGCCACGGTCGTGCCTTCGATCAGCGGCAGCAGGTCACGCTGCACGCCCTCGCGGCTCACCGAGCCGCCCCGCACGTCGGAGACCGCGATCTTGTCGATCTCGTCGAGAAAGACGATCCCGTTGGTCTCGGCATTCTGGAGCGCGACGCGGGCAACGTCGTCCTGGTCCATGCGCTTTTCGGCCTCTTCGTCGACCAGCTTGTCCCATGCTTCGGGAACGCGCAGCTTGCGACGCTTGCTCGGAGCCTTGCCCATCGCCTTGCCGAGCATGTCCGATAGATCGATCATGCCGATATTGCCGCCCGCACCGCCCATGTCGAAGGGCATGTTGGGAGCTTCCTGCACTTCGATCTCGACTTCGGTCTCGTTCATCGAATTGTCGACGATTCGCTGGCGGAAACTCTCGCGGGTCGCCTCGGACGCGTTCTGTCCGACAAGCGCGTCGAGCAGGCGCTGCATGGCGGCTTCGCTGGCTGCCTCGCGCACAGCTTCGCGGCGGCGGTCCTTTTCGAGCCGGATCGCTTCCTCGACGAGGTCGCGCGCGATCTGTTCGACATCGCGGCCGACATAGCCGACCTCGGTGAACTTGGTCGCCTCGACCTTGACGAAGGGGGCCTCGGCAAGCTTGGCAAGGCGGCGGCTGATCTCGGTCTTGCCGCAGCCGGTCGGGCCGATCATCAGGATGTTCTTGGGCGTGACTTCGTCGCGCAGTTCCGGGCCGAGCCTCTGGCGGCGCCAACGATTGCGCAGCGCAACGGCCACCGCGCGTTTGGCCTCCTTCTGGCCGATGATGTGTTCGTCCAGCGCAGCGACGATCGCCTTGGGGGTGAGATTTTCCATATCGATCTATTCTCGTCAGACGGTTTCGAGCGTGACGTTGCCGTTGGTGAAAACGCAGATGTCGGCAGCCACGGCCATCGCCTTGCGCGCGATCTGTTCGGCATCGTCCTCGTATTCGGCAAGAGCGCGCGCCGCGGCCAGCGCGTAATTGCCGCCCGAACCGATCGCCGCGATCCCGCCTTCTGGTTCGAGCACATCGCCATTTCCGGTCAGGACCAGAAGGACTTCGCTATCGGCGACGATCATGAGCGCTTCGAGGTTGCGGAGATATTTGTCGGTGCGCCAGTCCTTGGCAAGTTCCACTGCGGCGCGCATCAGTTGGCCGGAATATTGTTCGAGCTTCTTTTCGAGCCGTTCGAAGAGGGTGAAGGCATCGGCAGTCGCGCCCGCGAACCCGGCGATCACCTTCTCGCCATCGCCGATCCTGCGAACCTTGCGCGCGTTGGGCTTCATCACCGTGTTGCCCATCGAGACCTGGCCATCACCCGCGATGACCGTCTTGTCGCCGCGCTTTATGCCGACAATGGTGGTGCCGTGCCACTGGGTCAGGCCGTGGCTCGCCGTATCGTTGCTCATGCGCCGGGATATGGGCGCTGAATGGTGCGGGTCAAGCGCGACCCGGCAGGCTCACTGCCCGCCAGCCGGTCCCGCGCCGCCGACCTGGCCGATATTCCCGAACAGATCTTCGAGGAAACCGCGTTCGCGGCCCAGCGTCGGGGTCTTGTCGCCATCGGGCTGGAGATAGACCACCTGGTCGATCCCTCTGCGATCGACCGCAGCGACATTGCCCGCGTCGTCAAACTTGATCGCCAGCACGTTGTGAGTGCGAATGCGCGGCCGCACGAACGGGCGTCGCCCGGTTACGCTCGAGACGTAATACCAGGTCGGCTCGCCATACTGGCTGGTGAAGGTCGGACGACCGAGCGTGCCTTCGACAGAACGCTGGTTGTCGATGCCCGGCTGGATCGATTGCAGCAGCACCTGATCGACCACATAGCCGCGCGATTCGCGAATCGAGGAGCAGGCTCCAAGCGCCAGTACGGCCCCCGCCAGCAGCGCCGCCTTGGCCGTCTGCTTGCCGACCAGACCCCGAAGAAGTTTCGATTGACCCATGGTACCCGTCAATTCCCGTATTTGCTTATTCGTTGCCGCAGCGGCGCGACATCCTATATCTGTCGCGCACGGCCTTAAGGCGAAGCTTGCAGCCTTGCAACGTCACTCGGGCACCCAGCTGGGGTGAACCGCTTTAATTGCGGCTGAATGACCCCTGCATCAAACCGGAACGCTCGTCCCGATCAAGGGTTGGCTGCACTAGAGACCAAACCGAAAGAACCAGAATCCCGATGTCCTTCCTTTCAAAGCTCCTTGGTACCGCGCCCGATCCGCGCGAAGGCGTAAGGCCGCTATGGCACCGCGTGATCGAACTCGCGCGGGAACCGAGCTTCTACACCGACTGCAAGGTTGCGGATACGGTAGGCGGGCGGTTCGACCTGATCACCGCCGTGCTGTGCACCGTGATCGTGCGCATCGAAGCGAGCGACATGCGGTCCGAAAGTGCCCTCCTGGCCGAGCTCTTCGTCGAGGACATGGACGGGCAGCTGCGCGAATTCGGCGTGAACGATGTGGTGGTCGGCAAGCATGTCGGTCGTCTGATGAGTGTTCTCGGTGGCAGGCTCGGGGCGTATCGCAGCGCTCTTCTCGATAGCGATCGCGAGAAGCTGGTCGCGGCGGTCACCCGCAACGTCAATTTTGCCGAGGACGCCGATGAAGATGCCGGAGCGCAATGCGTTGCCGACAAACTGCTCGCGCTGTCCGACCGGCTTACGGGCTTCAGCGACGAGGAGATGCTGAAAGCGAGCGGGATCTGGTGAGCGCGCCGGAACTCTCTCGCCTCATCAAGCTCCGGCCGCTGCCGGGCGATGCGGTTATCGTCGAGGCCGACGAGGCCGAACGTGCTGCGCTTGCCGGACGCTTCGACATCCCGGCGGTGAACAGCCTCCGCGCCGAGATCGAACTCGATGATGCGGGCAAGGCGATCCGCGCCAGCGGTCATCTCGACGCCGAGATCGTCCAGGCATGCGCAATTTGCGCCGAAGATTTCCCGGTGACGATTTCGGAGCCGATCGACCTGCGCTTCGTGCCCGAAGGCTCGCTTAGCGCAGCCGTGTCCGAAGACGAGGAAATCGAGCTCGAAGCCGACGATTGTGACGAGATCGAATATTCGGGCGACAGCTTCGACCTTGGCGAGGCGGTTGCGCAGACACTGGGTCTCGCGATCGATCCCTACGCCGAAGGGCCGAATGCCGATGCAGCGCGCAAGGCCGCCGGGATTGTCGAGGAAGGCCAGCAGGACGGCCCGCTCGCTGCAGCGCTTTCGGCGCTCAAGAAGGACTGATCACCCTGCCTCGTCGTCCTTGGACGATTTGGCATGCTCGACGATCATCAAGACCAGGCCAAGGAAAACCAGACCGAACCCTGCAAGGTGGACCCACCGGAATTCCTCTCCAAGCAGGATATAGGACAAGGCCAGCGCGGTGAGCGGCATGATCGCCATCGCGCCTGCAGTCAGCGCTCCGGGAGCCTTGCGGACACCATTGTACCACAGCACGGGCGCGAGACCGCCGGTCGCTGCGCCCCAGAACGCCAAGGCAGCGAGCGAAGACACGCTGGCATCGGCCACGTCGAACGGCCGATTGTCGAACATGAGGGCCAGCACGACGAACAGCGGTATCGCCATGAGCGAGGCTGCAAGCGTGGCTTCGAGCGATGTAATCCCGTCGGAAAGCTTGCGCGATAGCAGAGTGTAGGCCGCTTCGAGACACACCGCACCGCTCACCAGTGCCGCTCCGAGAATCACCGCATCGCCTCCGCCGCTGCCACCGCCGCGAAAGAGGTTGATCACTGCGATCCCGAAGACCGCGAGCGCCAAGGCCCCCGCCTTGCGCCAGTTCATCGCCGCGCCGAAAAAGATGACCGCGGCCGTGGCGGTAACGGCCGGCGACGCGCTCATGATCGTCGATCCGATCACGCCGGTGGTAAGGCGCATTCCGAACAACATCGTCGCGGTGAAGCCGACCATCCCGAACGCCGAAATGGCCGCAATTACCTTGAGATCGGACCGCTTGGCATCGGCATAGCGATCGGTCAGCAACCAGACGAACGGGGCCAGCACCACGCTCGCGATCACCATCCGCAAGCACGACGCGGTGAAAATGGAAAAATTCTCGCCGATGATCTTGCTGAGCGGCGTAGCCGTGCCGAAGAGCGCCATCCCCGCCAAGAGCTGGCCTACGGTGCGCGGAGAGGCAGACTGATTGCCGGATGCCATGATACTTCATTCAACGAGACAGACTAAGCGTCGTTCCTGCCGATTACCGCCTTGGTGACCGAAGGACCGACCAGCCGCGACAGCTTGCCGCCACGGCATTGTGCTGCCATGAATCGATGGGGGCAAGCGCAGCGGGATGCGCACAAGGGGGTACATTCGATGACAGGCACGATCCGCTCGGGCGGCTTCTTTCACGTCATGGCCTGGATACTTGCGCTGATGGTTCTGGCCGGCTTCGCGCTGTTCAATCTTCTGATGCCCGAACAGGCAAGCCCGCTGCGTCCCGCGCTGATCGTGCATGCGCTGGTCTTTTTCGGGTGGTATGTCGTGCTTATCATCCAGACCCGGCTGATCGCGCAGAGGAACTATTCGCGGCACAAACAGCTTGGCACCGCCAGCATTGCACTTGCCACCGCGCTCGTGGTGATGGGGACCATCATAACCCGCGAAGCCTATCTTCGAGCCGGATGGTCGATTGCCGGGATGAGCCCGCAAAGCTCAGTCATGTTTCCGTTCACGGATATCCTCTTCTTTTCCGCCGCGTACGGACTGGCGATCGCCAATCGTGGAAACGCACATGCGCACAAGCGGCTGATGCTGGCAGCCGGCCTGGTGATGCTCGATCCCGCTCTGGCGAGGTTCTTCGGTGCCTTGGCCCTTCCGCCACCACTGATCTCGGCGGTCGAATTGGCACTGGTGATCGCGATCATGGTCTACGACCGCAAGACTCTGGGGCGGATACATTGGTCGACGTGGTTCGGAGCCGCCTTGCTCGTTGCGGTGTATCCGGCTGTGTTTATCGTCGCACAGACAGATGCGTGGACCGGAATGGTAACATCGGTGTGGGGTAGCCCGCCAGCGATCTGACGCTGGGCACGCGACGACGCTCAGAACGGAATATCGTCGTCGAGGTCGTCGTAGCCGCCGCCCTGCGATCCGCCACCCGAGCCGCCGCTTCCGCCGCCGCCCTGGTTCCAGCCGCCACCACCGCCGGAGCCACCGCCCTGGCCGCCTCCGCCGTAGTTTCCGCCTCCCCCGCCAGATCCACCACCGGCGCCATCGAGCATGGTCAACGTGCCGTTGAATCCGCGCAGCACGACTTCGGTCGAGTAGCGATCCTGGCCGTTCTGGTCCTGCCACTTGCGGGTCTGGAGCTGGCCTTCGACGAACACTTTCGATCCTTTCTTAAGGTAGCGCTCGACAACGTTGATCAACCCTTCGGAAAAGATCGCGACGGTGTGCCACTCGGTGCGTTCCTGACGTTCGCCGGTGTTGCGATCCTTCCACGTCTCGCTGGTCGCAATCCGCAAATTCGCGACCTTGCCGCCATTCTGGAAGCTGCGGATTTCCGGGTCTGCCCCGAGATTGCCGATCAGCATGACCTTGTTGAGCGAACCCGCCATCGAAACACCTCTCTCGCTTTCATCCGTTCCGGAGCGACTCCGGGGAGCCGCGATTCCCTGATGTCATAGGCAAGCAGGCGCGCAGGTGTAAGCCCGTCCGGGCGTTATCCCCGCCAGTTCGGTGGTATCTTTTTCGAACCTAGCGGCTCGGGTAGCGCAACCGCCCGAGGAACCGGGTGAGGCTTGGCAGTTCTCGGTCCTTGTTCAGGAATTGCGCCTTTACCTTCTCGAATTTCATCACGCCTTCGATCCGGCGGTCGAGGAATTCGTAGGTCTTGGCCTTGCCTTCGCTATCGTCGTTGACGAACACGGCAAGCGTCGCGCTGTAGATCCCGGCGAGGATCGCGCGCTTGGTATAGTGGTTGTAATCGGTCGCAGTGTCGCCGGAGAGCCGCCACATGATATCGGCGGAACGCCAGCCGAGCCGAAATGCCTTCGCCGCGTTCTGCGGCATCGCCATGATCGTCATCGCGCGGCGCACCGCTTCGTCGACATCGGCTACCGCTTCTAGCCGGAACGCGACCAGCGTGCGGATACGCTCGCGGATCTTGAGTTCGGCGAGCCGTTCGGCCGGCCACTCTTTCTCCATCGCCTGGTCGACCGAGGTGATCCAGGCTTCGATCATCTCCATCGCCCCGCCCTTGAAAGCGAGCTTGGCGACATCCGGATCGGCGCCGGCCATTTCCGCGGCGTTCATAAGCGCGGTCTCGTTCCAGCCATCGAAAATGGCCGAAGCGGCAATATCGGGAGCGAGCGCGATGCGCAGCTCGTCCAGCGTCATGTCGGAGAAATCGGGGGTGTCGGTCATATCAGAAAGAAGGCCCGTACTGCTTCTCGGTTCCCTTGCCTTCGCGTTCCTCGTCGGCTTTTTCGAATTCGATGCGAAGCAGCGTGTTGTCGCGCATCAGTTCCATGTAGTCGCGCGCGGATCGTCCGGAGTTGTCGTTTCGGTCCGGATTGGCACCCTGCGCAAGCAGCCGAGCCACCAACTGGTGGTTGCGTTGGTGGACGGCGGAAATCAGCGGCGTTTCGCCCTGACTGTCGGCAACGCCGATGTCCGCGCCCTTCTTGATCAGTTCCTCGACGCCTTCGATAAATCCCAATCGCGTGGCGATCTGGAGCGGGGTGACGCCTTCCTTGTTGCGGATGTTGGGATCGGCGCCGCGCTGAAGCAGGAAACGCACCCACAGCTGATCACGCCGCCGGGTGACAATGTGCAATCCGGTATCGCCGGTCGTGATGTCACGCGCGTTGACCAGCGTCTTGCCCGCGCCGGGATCGTTGAGCATCTCGGTCGCGGTGTCGCCGTCACGATCGTCGACCGCCTTCAGGAACAGGTAGCCTTTCGAATAAAGCTGCGCTGCAGCGGGTGTGACAGCGGCAGGTGCAATCAAGCTTGCCAGAACGGCAAGCCCGACCACGCTGGCAATCGCCCGAACGCGGCCTATCTTGCGCAAAACATAAGCGAGCACGCTTTGATCCTTAGTCATTACCTGTCACACATCGTGTTGTGAGAGCCCCGTTTCAACAGCCCTCTTGGGTGAGCGCCAGTTAGCAGAGCATGAACCACCACGCCAAGCCTTCTCGCCTCCGTTCATTTTCAGCGTTCGTTATCGGCGCGAGCCTGGCCCTTTCCGCTTGCGGTGGCCCGGCGGTGGAAGCTCCACCTGAAGAGCCGCCATTGGCCGGAGCCGACATCGGTGGCGATTTCGAACTGGTGAACAGCGCTGGCGAAACCGTGCGGTGGAGCGATTTTCAGGGTCGGTATCGCACGGTCTATTTCGGCTATACATTCTGCCCCGATTTCTGCCCCAACGACATGAGCCAGCTTGCCCGGGGTTTGAAGAAACTCGCCGAGACCGAGCCGGACAAGGCCGCCAAGATCCAGCCGATCTTCATAACGATCGACCCCGAACGGGATACGCCCGACGTCGTGGGTCAATTCGCCTCGGCCTTTTCCGACGATCTCGTCGGTCTTACGGGAACTCCGGAGCAGGTGAAGGCTGCTGCGGACGCGTTCCGGATCCCCTATTCGCGCGGGCAGGAACTCGACAATGGCCAGTACCTGATGGATCATCCGGTCTACACGATGCTGTTCGGGCCCGCCGGCGAGCCG
Organism: Erythrobacter sp. GH1-10; assembly: GCF_045363165.1. NCBI lineage: Bacteria > Pseudomonadati > Pseudomonadota > Alphaproteobacteria > Sphingomonadales > Erythrobacteraceae > Erythrobacter > Erythrobacter sp. GH1-10. The sequence continues at coordinate 2,823,810 of NZ_JBJFLP010000001.1, forward strand.
CTGGCGCTGATCCCCACCGACGAAGGCCCTGACGCTGTGGCGGCGGAACTCGAAAAATGGGTGAATTGAGAGACACCTTCTGGGAGCTCCCGCTGGAGGAGCTCAACCGGGCCGAATGGGAGGCGCTGTGCGATGGCTGCGGGCGCTGCTGCCTGCACAAGATCGAGGACGCGGATACCGGCGAAATCGAAGACACCAACGTCGCTTGCAAACTGCTCGACTGCGAGACCGCGCAGTGCAGCGACTATCGCAACCGCAAGGCCTTTGTGCCCGATTGCCTGCGGCTGACGCTTTCGATTGTCGAAGACGTTCCATGGCTGCCCGAGACCTGCGCCTACCGCGTGCGCGCAGCGGGGCGTTCCCTGCCGAGCTGGCATTATCTCATCGGCGGCGACCGCGAGGCGGTCAAACGGGTCGGTGTGTCGGTCGCCGGTCGGGTGGTGAGCGAGACCAGGGCCGGACCGCTCGAGCATCACGTCGTCGAATGGGGGCCGCCGCAGCCGGACCCGCTGTCCGAAGAGGAAGCGGCGTGATCGACTGGCTCAAGCGCGTGCCCATCGAGCCCGAGATCGAACTCGGCGACACGATCGTCCCGATCGTTCTGCGCCGTCACCGCACTGCGAAGCGCCTGACACTGCGGCTCGCGCCCGACGGCAGCGAAGTACGCATTACGCTTCCCAGGTGGGCCAACGCCAACGAGGCAATCGCCTTCGCCCATGCCCGCTCCGATTGGCTTGCGAGGCAGCATTCGAAAATCCCCGAACGAAAGAGCCTGTATCCGGGCGGAGACCTGACGATCAGGGGCCGCCCAGTCGTGCTCGCATGGGAAGAGAGCGCGCCGCGCCGACCGGTTCTTGAAGATAGCCAACTGAGGGTCGGCGGCCCGGCACACAGTATCGAGGGGCGCATCCGTCGCTGGCTCGAGCGCGAAGCGCTGGCGCTGTTCGAACGGGATACCGAGCATTACTGCCGCACCGCACAGCTCGATCCCGTGCCCGTGGCTCTGTCACGCGCCCAGCGCCGCTGGGGCAGCTGCTCGGACCAACGCCGGATCCGGATCAACTGGCGACTGGTGCAGGCGCCCGATTTCGTCCGCCGCTCGGTGGTTGCCCACGAAGTCACGCATCTCGTGCATTTCGATCACAGCCCGGCGTTCCACGCCTTGCTCGGCAAAATCTACGAAGGCGACATCGCCAAAGCGGACCAATGGCTCAAGCAGAACGGACGGACACTCTACGCCAGCTTCGGTTGATCGACAGCGAAACACTGGCGTGCGCCCCCATGCCGCCCTATATTGCCGCGCATGTCTTCCCTGTCCCGCTTCAACCCGAAAACCGGCTTCGTCGATTTCTGGCACGAATTCCGCAAGCCCAATCCCTTGCGCGTGCCTATCCTCCTCGCATCGATGGTCCCGTTCGGAGTGATCCTTTTCTGGCTGTCTTCGGAAACGGTCTACAAGGATCCCGACCGGCCGACGATCACCTACATCACCACCTTCGATCCTAACCGCACCGATGAAGAGATCATGGCCTCGAACCTCGAGAACCAGGAGATCAAGGAACTGCGCGAAGCCGAAGAGGAACGCCTCGCCGAGCGCAAGCGCAATCTCTACAAGGCGCTGGGCGCAGCGGCCGGGATGGATGTCGACCAGATTGCCGCCGAAGCCGATGCCCGGCGTGCTGCGGAAGAAGCGGCCGAGGAAGAACGGCGGGCGGAGATGTTCGGTCGCACCGGTGACGGCGACCAGGCCGAGTCCGAGGAATCGACGCCATAGCGGTTTCCACTCCAGGCGACCGCGACTGGATGGCCGCGGCGGCGCGCCTCGCGTCGCGCGCGCGCCCGAGCAGCAGGCCCAATCCCGGCGTCGGTGCCCTTTTGGTCCGCGAAGGCCGCGTCTTGGCCCGTGGCTGGACGCAGACCGGAGGCCGACCGCACGCCGAGGCGATGGCTTTCGAGCAATTTGAAGGCGATGCGACAGGTGCGACGCTCTATGTGACGCTCGAACCCTGCGCACACCAGTCGAGCCGTGGCCCTGCCTGCGCGGACACTATCGCCGATGTTCGCCCGGCCCGGGTCGTGATCGGCCAGCACGACCCCGATCCGCGGACCGCAGGAAAGGGCATCGAGAGGCTTCGCGCTGCCGGGATCGCAACCGAAGTGCTTGATGACGTTTCCTCGGCTACCAGCCTTGCCGGCTATCTTTCCGCCAAACGCAGGGGGCGTCCGCACGTCACCCTGAAACTCGCCATATCGCTCGACGGTTGTATCGCCCTCGCCGACGGAACGAGCCAATGGATCACCGGAGAGGTCTCGCGCGCTCATGTCCATGCGCAGCGCGCCCGAAACGATGCGATCCTCGTCGGCGGAGCCACCTGGCGTGCCGACCGACCGCGCCTCGATGTGCGTCTGCCGGGCCTCGAAGCCCGCAGCCCGCAACGTTTCCTGCTGACGCGCGGCGTAAAGCCCGACGGGATCTCGATTATCAATCGACCCGACCAGATCAGCGAGATGGAAAGCATGCAGTATCTCTATGTCGAGGGCGGCAGCGAGACTGCGGCGAGCTTCCTCAAAGCCGATCTGGTCGACGAGTTGCACCTTTACCGCGCCCCGATCCTGATCGGGGACGGTTTGCACGGAATCGGCGGGCTGGAACTTGCCGACCTTGCCTCGGCGCATGACCGCTGGACGCTGACCGAGCGCCGCCAGCTTGGCAGCGACGAATTCACCGCCTATCTGCGGACGCGAAACTAGGAGCAGGCATGTTCACCGGCATCGTTACCGCCATCGGCACAATCAGGAGCACCGACCAGCGCGGGGACCTGCGCGCCCGCATTTCAGCTCCGCTCGATCCCGCCGAGATCGACATCGGCGCTTCGATCGCATGCTCGGGCGTGTGCCTGACAGTGGTCGATCGCGGAGGCGAGACCGACGATGCGTGGTTCGATGTCGACATTTCATCCGAAAGCGTCTCGCGCACCGTGCCGGGCATGTGGAGCGAAGGCCGCAAGCTCAACATCGAACCTTCGCTTAGGGTCGGCGACGAGATCGGCGGCCATATCGTCACCGGCCATGTCGATTCGATCGGCGAGGTCGTGAAGGCCGAGCAGGTGGGCGACAGCTGGCGCCTCGCGATCCGAGCGCGCGCCGAAATGGCTCCCTTCATCGCCGAGAAGGGCTCGATCACGGTCGATGGCGTCTCGCTCACGGTCAACGATGTGCGCGATCGTGAGGACCGGACCTGCGATTTCATGCTCAACATTATCCCGCACACCGGCGCGGTGACGACTCTGGGCGCGCTAAGGGAAGGCGACAAGGTCAATCTCGAGATCGACGTGCTGGCCCGCTACCTCAAGCGGATGCAGGGTCTGGCGGCTGCCGGCTGACCAAACCCTTCGAGCCCCTGGTCAACGCAAGATTAGCACTTGGCCATGAAACAAGATTTCGCTCGTCGGACACGTCTTCGAACATCCTGACAAAGCCCGACTTTCTCGGAACTTCGATTACTCCATGCCTTTGAATAAGGTATGGAAAATCAATTCAATTCGACCGATTCTGTACACGCGATGCCGAGCCGCCGAGCGCGATTGCGCGAGTTCATGCAGCTCAAATCGCAGCGCCGCTCGCTGGTGTTTCTGTCCGGCGCGCTGGGCGTTCTTTGTTTGATTTTCGGAAGCGTCCTATGGTCGGAACGCGCGTCTCCCGACTTCATCAAGCTTGGAGTAGGCAAGGCAAGTGTCGAAGCCCAGCCGATCGCGATGTTCGAAAGCGTTTCGGTTCAATCCGAAGCGGTTGCACCAAAGCCATCACCTTCAGCTTCCGACATGGGGGTGGGCGAAGCGAGCTATTATGGGCCCGGTTTCGAAGGAAATCTGACGGCCAATGGCGAGATCTTCGACCCCGGGCAATTGACAGCTGCTCACCGCACCTTGCCGATGGGCAGCCGTGTGCTGGTGACCAATCCGCGCAACGATGAAAGCGTCGTTGTGCGCATCAACGACCGCGGGCCCTATCACGGCAATCGCGTGATCGACCTGTCCGTAGCCGCAGCGCGGGAGATCGGCCTGATCCAGTCGGGCACCGGACAGGTGCAACTCGCGCTGATCGTTGCCTGAACGAACGCAGGTTTCGGATGCAAGGCTGACGCCCCGGGCGGGGCGGACCTAGCCCGTCACCTCGGCAATCGCGTTCACGAATTTTTCGATATTGCCCATCGTCAGGCCGGCGATGTTGATGCGGCCCGAGCCCGCCATGTAGATGCCGTGGTCTTCGCGCAGCTGCGCAACCTGCTCTTTGCTCACCGGGAGGACCGAGAACAGCCCGTTCTGGGTTCCCAGGGGAGCCAGGTCGACGCTGCCTGCGACACCCGCCTCGGCAAGTGTATCGCGCACCTGGCGCATGCGGTTGCGCATCTGTTCGAGTTCATCCTGCCATTTCAGGGTCAGTTCGCTGTCGCGCAGGATCAGCCGCACCGCCGCCGCACCGTGATCGGGCGGCATCGACCAACTCGCGCGCGCCAAAGCGTTCGCATTCGAAAACGCCTTGTCGAGCGTCTCCTGCCCATCGGCGAGAATGTAGAACGCGCCCACACGGTCGCGATACATCCCGAAATTCTTGTCGCAGCTGTAGCAGATGAAGGCCTCGGGGACTTTCGCCAGCACGCTGCGAAGCCCGGCAACATCTTCGTCCAGTCCATGCCCGAGGCCGTGATAAGCGGTGTCGATGATCGGGAAAATGCCCGTTTCGACGATGGCATCACCGATCACATCCCACTCGGCACTCGAATAATCGATCCCGGTCGGGTTGTGGCAGCAGCCGTGGAGCAGAACGCCCTCGTCCGGTGCTGCGCCGCGAATGGCACTCAGCACTGCCTCGACATTGGCCGTGCCGTCCGGGTTGGCGTGCTCGAACGGCACCATTTCGAGGTCGATGTCGCCCAGGATCTGGGCATGGTTGGGCCAGCTCGGTGTGCCCATGTGCAGCTTCGTCATCCCGGCTTTCTGTGCGAGTGCCACGGCCAGCCGCACAGCACCGGTACCACCCGGCGTCTGCATGCCTGCAAGCCTTCCACCCATCGTCGCGTTTTCACCGAAGATGTAAGGCATCAGCGCGTTGACGAAGCCGATGTCGCCTTCCGGCCCGAGATAACTCTTCGAATCCTGTTCATCGACGAGGATCTGCTCGGCCGCCTTGATCGCGGCAAAAACCGGTGTGTCCCCCTGTCCCGTGCGATAGACGCCGACACCAAGGTCGATCTTGTCGGGCCGGTCATCGGCCGCGTGCATCTTGATCAGCGCAAGCAGCGCGTCGGGCGATTGGGCTTCGAGTCGGTTAAGCATGGTGGGTGTCAGATGCCGCGCGCGGGCCCGCACCGCAACCGCCTTTTGCAAACCAACAATAATTGGCCGCTCTTCGGCGGCTTTCGAACGACCTCAGAAGGGCAACCAGCGCTGCTTCTTCGAGAATTTCATATAGCCCGCATTGACACCCAGACGAACGCCTGCGCCCATGCGGACCGGGATCAGCACGACATCGCCTTTGCGCATGTAGCTCGCATGGAGGCCGCCGATCAGATAGGCTTGGCCCTCGCCTGCGGGATAGCGGGTGAACAGGTCTTCGGTGTCGAACAGGTTGTAGACCAGCACGAAGGTGTTGGCCGCGTTGGCCCCGGCATCGAGCCCGATAGAGGGCCCCGTCCAGTAGACTTTCCGCTCGCCTTCGACCTTGTGATAGAGCGTACCGGAGCCATAGCGAGCGCCGACTATGAAGGCTCCTCCGGCTTCGCGTCCGACAATATATCCGTTCGGTTCGCCCTGATCCTTGAGGAGATCCTGGATGAGCTTGGCCAGCCCTTCGGCACCCTTGCCGAAAACGCCCTCTGCCGCCCCGATCAGATCATCTTCGCCGTAAGTCTGCGAGCTGGCATCGGCCGAAGCAACCGTCTGTCCGTCCATCTGGGCTTGAGCGGCTTCTGTCCCGTCGGCCATCGTGTCGGCCTGCTCCGGCTCCTCCGAATAGATCGAGAATTCGTTGCCGAACCCTTCAGGCCCGCTGGTCTCGACCTCGGCCGGCCCGGGAGTGTCTGCCGGAACCGGCTGCGGACCGGAAAGCGGCGGGGCTACCGTCGGCGACGTGGTTCGATCCGGTTGCGCCAGATCTGCATCGATCACGCCGCTGGACGCACCTTGCTGCTGCGACGTGGCATAGGCTTCGTCAGGATCGAAGGATTCAAGTTCCTGTGCGGCTGCGGGAGCGGCGATGAGTGAAGCCGCGCCGATCACCGCGAAAACTCTGCGCGAAAGGCCGGAAAACCGTCGGGCAATGGTGTTCAATTTCATGGCTTTTTCCCTTCAGCCTCCAGCGGCGCGCGCTCGCAACACTGCACCACACACCAGAATCCTTTATCCTCGGTTCGGCAAGCATTGGCGCGGCGAACCGAATCGAAAACGCGACGAGGCGAATCCGCTTTCTGGTGAAGGCGTTAAGGCTGTCCGGCTGAACCGCAGGCGAACATCGTATGCAGGCGATTGCAGGACGCCATGCGCCGAGGCGTTTTTTGTCGGAAGACACCTTGCCGCGTTGACGATGCCCCATTATAGCGCGCGGCTCACAGCCAAGTCGCGGATTGCGGCGCCATGCGGAGACGTGGGTGAGTGGCTGAAACCAGTCCCCTGCTAAGGGACCATACCGTTTATAGCGGTATCGAGGGTTCGAATCCCTCCGTCTCCGCCATTTTCCTGTTTTCTAACGTCGCTCAGCGTCCAATTAGGCGTTAGAAAACAGATATATCCCAACGCCTTCTGTTTACAGGTGTCGCTCCCTGTGTTCTGATGTTGCCACACAGTTACCGATATTGTGGTGGAACAAGTGGTGGGACTGACAGCCCTTCAGATCAAGAATGCCAAGCCTGGCATGCACTCGGACGGCGCAGGATTGTATCTGTGCGTGAAGGAAGGTGGCACCAAAAGCTGGATCTTTCGCTTTCAGCTTGCCGGTCGCAGACGGGAAATGGGCCTCGGCTCGCTGGATGTTTTGAAGACCGTGGAGGCTCGCGAAGAAGCAGGTAGGCTCAAATCGCTGGTCTCGAGAGGCATTGATCCCATTGAGCAACGAAACGCGGACAAGGAAGCTGCTGCCTCCCAGCAATTGACTGAGGCGATCGAGCGCACACGCTCGGAAATGACATTCCGGAAGGCCGCCGAGCATTACATCGAGAACCGCAAGGCCGGCTGGAGCAACCCCAAGCATGCCCAGCAGTGGGCCAACACGCTCAAGACCTATGCCTATCCTGTCATTGGCGCTCTGCCGGTGGCCGGTGTCCGGGCAGAGCATGTCATCAAGATCCTGCAACCGATCTGGAGCACGAAGTCGGAAACAGCCTCTCGCGTTCGCATGCGGATCGAAGCGGTGCTTAATGCTGCCAAGACGATGGGCTGGCGCGAGGGTGAAAATCCTGCGGTCTACAAAGGCGGACTGGATGCCGTGCTGCCACCGATCAGCAAGGTGCAGAAGGTCCAGCATCATTCGGCGATGCCTTTTTCAGATGCGCCCCGATTCATGGAGCAATTGCGCGAGAAGACCAACATGGGAGCATTCGCGCTTGAGTTCGCTATCCTGACGGCAGCGCGCTCTGGTGAAGTTCGCCATGCGACATGGGATGAGATCGATCTGGAGGCCGGATTATGGACGATCCCTGCTGAACGCATGAAGGCGCGCAAGGAGCATCGAGTGCCGCTGAGCGAGGCAGCGATTGCCTTGCTGGAGAGCGTCCCCCGGCTGGCCAACTCAAATCTGGTCTTTCCAGGTCAGCGAGGAAAGCCGCTATCCGATATGACACTGTCGGCTGTGCTCAAACGAATGGATCTCGCAGAGTTTACCGTGCACGGGTTCCGCTCGACCTTTCGGGACTGGGCCGCCGAGACTACCGACCACTCCGGCGAGGTGGTCGAGATGGCTCTGGCGCACACCATCGGCAGCCGCGTCGAAGCCGCCTACCGGCGCGGTGATCTGCTCGACAAGCGCCGAGCACTGATGGCGGATTGGGCTGATTATCTCGGAGGATACGATGGCTGAAAGCATGCAGGACCGGCTTCGCCGTCGCGTGGAAGAAGAATTTGACCAGCTAAGACGCGACATCGCTTTGCGCAATCGAGAGGCTGTTGTCTTGTATGTGCGGAAAAGGCTTGAAGACTTTCGCAAGATTGGTGGCGCCGATGACATCAAATATGCAGTTTTTGACCTTCTCCTTCGGCTAGATAGATTGAGCGCAGATAGCCTTGTTCGCGACCTCTCCGATGAACAGACGCATTTCATTACTCGGAAGTGGCTCTTGGATAATCGTGATAGTGGCTCAGATGCGGTCGCAGCTGCGATGGACCGGCTGATTGGGGGTGAGCGCTTTCCCAAAACGAAGCGAGGTCCCAAGGAAAGGACTGATCCGTTCTACCGCTTACTCGCGATAGAGACTGCAGAAATTCTGCATGAGGCGGGCCTCCCTCTTTATGCGAATGAGGGCAATACGAGGTTTACCGCAGCCGAGGTGATCGCCGAAGCCATAGGAACTGACGGCGACCGCCCGATTTCGAAAAGTCTGGTAAGAGATTGGATTTCTTCGGACATTAATTCGTAGAAAAGCTGTCCTATCGTAAGCAAATCCGCAAGCGCAGTTTGGTGTCCATGCAGTCACGAAAGGACACCGCCATGCAATCTCTTGCACTCTCGATCGCCGACACCTGTTCAGCGCTAAGCCTGAGCAGGTCCAGCGTTTACAAACTCATAAATGCCTCCAGGCTTCGCACACTCAAGATAGGCACCCGCACGCTTGTCACGATGGAAAGTATCGAGGCGCTCCTGAAGGAGGCAGGACATGCTCAGGCGCGCGGCCATGATTGAAGCCAAAGACCTCCATTTATCCAAGCAAGTGTTGCACTTCTTTCCTGAAGCTGAAGGCGAAGAATCGGTGCATCGCATCGCTTTACTGAAAGCCTGCGATTACGCTGGGATGATACGCTGCAAGCCGATTGGTGAGATAGCGCGACACCACGCAATCGACGCGCAAGATGCGGCATACCACTTCTTCTACAACGCGCACGCTACAGTGCAGCAACTCAAGCTGGCAGTCGCTTATTGCCGCCACCTTGCTCAGGCCGCTTTCATCGCCGAGCACATTGACCCGGAGGTGTGGCAATGACTGACACGCCCACAGATCTATTCCGCGAAATTCACGCGTATCTTAGAAAGTTCATTGCTTACCCGAGCGAACACGCTGCGATAGCGCACGCGCTTTGGATTGCGCATACGCACGCAATGGACGCATGGGAGAGCACGCCGCGTATAGCCTTCCTCTCGCCCGAACCTGGCAGTGGAAAGACACGGGCGCTCGAAATCACCGAGAACCTTGTGCCACGACCTGTTGAAGCGGTGAATGTCACACCAGCTTATCTATTCCGCAAGGTGGCTGACGAGGATGGCAGGCCGACAATTCTGTTTGATGAGATAGACACAGTTTTCGGACCGCGCGCCAAAGACAACGAGGAAATACGTGGGCTGCTCAATGCAGGCCATAGACAGGGCGCTGTAGCTGGCCGCTGCGTTGTGCGCGGAAAGCAAGTGGAGACTGAGGAAATCCCCGCATATTGCGCTGTAGCGCTCGCTGGGTTGGATGATCTGCCCGACACAATCCGCACGCGCTCAATCATCGTCCGAATGCGGCGGCGCGCACCTGATGAACAGGTTGAGCCATATCGACGCAGGCTTCACGCGCATGAAGGCCATGAACTGCGAGACAGGCTGGCGGCATGGGTGGCTGGCAATGGACGCACGCTTCGCAACGCGCTGCCAGAAATGCCGCCAGAGATTGTGGATCGCGACGCTGACGTATGGGAACCATTGTTTGCGATTGCCGACCTAATTGGTGGAAGCTGGCCAGCACAGGTTCGTGTGTCGGCTGTTACGCTTGTTACGCTTGCTAAGGCAGGCACTCCTAGCCTCGGTATCAGACTGCTTTCTGACTTGAGGAAGGTGTTTGAAGATCACGAACAGCTAACCACAACTGACATACTGGATGCCCTGAATTGCATGGATGAAGCCCCTTGGGGCGACATCAGGGGTAAGCCTCTGGATGCGCGCAGGTTGGCACGGCGCTTGGCTAAGTATGATGTAAAGCCAAAGACCATTCGAATGTATCAAGGCTTGGGTGGTAGTAGTAAGACCGCCAAGGGTTATTCGCGCGATGACTTGCATGATGTCTGGCAGCGCTATCTACCTAATGAACCAGCTTTAGGTTCCCCCCACTATGGAAGCGTAACAAGCGTAACAAACGGCACAGCAACCAATGATGACGCGGGCTGGATAGGTGAAAGTCCTGCGCACACGCGCACACGATTGGGCGTGTCGCAAGTCTGAACTTCAGCACGATTGGACAGCATCACCCGACAAACGGGAGCCTTGGTGGCTCGTGCAGCCACACCCACTGTCACAGCCCTTAGCGCCGGGACAGGGGGACAGTATAAATCGCGGGTCCTTTCGTGCCGCTCCCGGGGTGGGTAGTTCGAAGCACGATCATTCAGATGCTTGAGATTTTTCTCAATTCGACAATTAGTCTTGAATGACCGCTAGCGGTGGCCTCTCCATCATCGTCGGAGGTCCGCATATGGGTGGAATGCGGACATCGCGATCTATGATCAGCTTTAGTCTTATAACTCCTCGGCCGAGTTTATGGTCGCGCTATCAAACAGCACTTGCTCGTCATCAGTCGCGTAGGCGGCCAGCACAGAACTACAGGCAAAGTTGTTTTTCAAATCGAGATACAACGTGACGAAGCCACGAGTTTCTGGCTCATGCCAATTTACAAAAAACTGTCCTTCGCCAACCTGGCGCGCACGGTAGTCAAAACCTTCGCCTGATTGCCCTTTGTGAGGGCCTTCAATCCATTCAAAGCTAAGCTTTCCGGAATTGAACTGCACTGTTACCGTGCCCATTCCAGCGTAGGTGTAATTCAGTCGTTTCCCATCGAGCGCCTTTGTCAGCTGTTCGCCCATCCTTTGATCTCCCCAGAGTTCGCACCACTCGAAGCGCGAAGCGTGCCACGGCTATGTTGGCAAAGCAAAACGCAACGTGCGCACCCTCATCCTCTGGGCAGCGTTTGGTAACCGCTACCGCTAGCCCTTAGGTCAGGCTTTGGGTGGAAAGCGGACAATCTGCTCGGAATATTCAGTCAGAGTTTGAGCATCTCCAGCACTCTGGATCGAGGCTTCCCCAAACAGAAACAATTCTCGATCGCCTCCAGGTCTGCCCCATCCACGCCGTTTGTGGCGGCCAAGCTAATTTGCGATCAATCGACTATCTCTCTATCACTGCGTCATATCTGTTTGAAAATCACATGAAAAGGAGCTGCCAATCTTGCCATATTCCGCTCTATTCAGCCCAGAGAATGTACCCAAAAGAAAGAGAAGCAGCATAATCGCTTTTCCTGTTCTCGTTTTCCTCGCCGCCTGTGGCGGTGAGAATCCGGACGCTGGCGAGAATGAATTGAACGACGCCGAAGGAAGCTCAGCCGAGATTGCACAAGATCGTCAAATTCCCGGCAACAGTGATCCGTCTGTAGGTACGAGCTCTGGCGCGGAGCAGAGCAATCCACGTTTAGTTCATGTCCAGATGGTCGCTCCCCAAAATGGCGACAAGGACCTGATCCTGTTTAGTCAGGCAGTGGAAATCAGTGATATGGAACTGCTGCAGCTTTCCAGCAAGCTGACCATGTGGATGCGCGAAGAGCGCCCTCAGTATGGCGCAACCACTTATAATGGCTCAGTTTCGGCGGTAGGCGAGCAGAAACTTGCTCAGCGGCTTGACGAAAAGAAAGCCGAGCTTGAGAAGGAAGGCCATACCGTGGAGATGGTGGAAATACCTATCGAGACCATGTTGGGACGATAGGGCGCAGGTGAAACCTCGATAGTGAGGCGTTCGTGACGCATTTTCGAGCTTTCAAGCGCCATTCCTACTTCGAACCTAGGGTTGGAAGGCAGTCAGACACTTGTGGCTAAGTGCACGCTAAAGTCGACGGTCTATACCTAGCTGGAAATCCAACGTCGTTGTAGGGCTGTTCGTGGGTCGTGACCCGACCAGCCGCTTTCGGCTGGCATCCAACGAAAGCCGCCGGTCCGCTCTCAGGATTGCGTCCTAGTGCTCTATAGGGCCGCTAATTGGGTGGGAAGCGGACAAACTACTCTTAGCATGACACCGTCCTGATCAGATCAGCAGGACTAGAATATCCGGACGCATCTTCTAGCATCCCCTGCGGTATGAAGGAGGTCCTGATCAACTCACTCCGGCTGCGACTTGCAGCCTTCTTCGTGCTGTATTTCTCCCAGGGCCTGCCTTTGGGCCTCCTCGGCCCTGTCGTTTCCGCTTGGTTGGCAGCCAATGGCGCAAGTGCCGGTGACATAGCTCTCGTGGGCACTGCCACTAGCCTGCCGTGGGCACTCAAGTTTCTTCTCGGTTTCGTTATTGACCGCTACACTTTCCTGCCGATGGGACGCCGCCGGATCTGGATCATCGGCGCCCAATCGCTAGTCATGATGGTTCTCATCGTTGGTGCGGTCCTGTCGCCAACTGCCAGCGATATTCATCTTATCGCCGCGCTCGGTTTCTCCATCAACATGTGCACGTCGATCCATGATGTCGCTGTTGATGGCCTCGCCGTTGACATATTGGAGGAAGAGGATCGCCCGAGGGCGAGCGCATGGATGTTCGGCGGTCAAGCACTTGGGGCAGCCGTTGCAGCCGTCGCTGGGGGGCTAGTGGTGACCAACTGGGGGATCAGCCCCGCGCTTCTGGCCATCGCTTTCTGGTTCGCAGGCGCAATGTTCTTCGTGGTGCGGGTCCGCGAGCGCGAAGGCGAGCGAGGTCTCCCTTGGGAATCGGGACAAGCCCATCCTGCCAACGAACAGCACAAGGAAATTCTATGGCGAACAGTTCTTGGCTCTGCATTCAGAGCGCTTGTCGCGCCTGCGAGCCTGTTGTTCCTGCTGGTCGCTTTGGTCAAGGGGTTCCAGATGGGCGTGTTCGGGGGCGCTGCTCCCTTGATCGCCACCGGATCATTGGGCTGGGAAGCAGATGAGTTCGGCGTCCTCGCAGGAGCAGTAACGATCATAGCTGCGCTGTCGGGAATGATTTTGGGCGGCAGGCTGGGGAATCGCTTCGGCCCCGCACGATGCCTCCTCGCGATCCTGACGATATTTCTCGTTCTCGATTTTGTTGCCGTAAGTGGTCTGTTGAATTGGGAATCGCAGGTTGCAGTCATTGGCTTTGCCGTTGCCTGGGTTATCAGCGACGTTTTAATGCTGATCTTCCTGGTCGCTGTCGCAATGTCTTTGTGTGACAAGAGAGCAGGTGCTGCCCAGTTCACCATCTACATGGCCCTAGCAAATCTCGGAACTGTCGCGGGCGCGGCAAGTGTGGGCCTTTCCGACCCGTTGGGTGGACCGCCAATGCTCTTCTCCCTCACACTCTTGGCACATGTGCTTGCCGCATGCGTCATGATACTCTTGATCAAGTCGCAGTTCCGGAAGGCGGGCACTGCGAAGCCTGCCGCAGCGTGAGATGTCACCTTGCCTGAAGTTCTCGGGATTGTCGGATCAATCGCTGACCGGATGTGACTGCGTCTATGCTGGCCAGCCGCTATTGGGCTTGCCTTAAGATAAACAGCCTGTCCGGTGTCAGGCACGCCTCCGGACCTGTCTAGAGTCTGCTGATGGGTGGGAAGCGGTCGTTGCATTTTGGCAAGGTAGAGCTATCCAAGACTGGTGGCGAAGATAGATCTCACCCTCCTGATAGTCGGAACTTTGCTGAGCCTGTTTGGCGCGATCATTTTGATTGATCTTTTTGCTGCTATACCGACCGAGGCCTGTGGGAGCGGCAATTCATCATCTAGCTGTTACCCTTGGGGCTCTGAGGGGCCAGCCGCAGAATATTGGAGATACCAAAGCAAGAGCGTTTATCTTGCGAGCGGCTTCATATTAGCAATGGCGCCGCTTCTTACGACAGCATCGCTTGTTCCAAGTTTCACCCAAGGCCGACCTTTATCCCGCTCTCATCGAATATTTGTGGCGCTAGCGTTCGCAGCGACGCTTACTCTCGCGTTCTCTTGATCCCTACTTCCGCAATTGGGTGGAAAGCAGTCGAATATGGGGCTACTCTGCTACTTGATGCAGAGCGAGCTTTGTTACGAAACCTCCAAGCCGAAAACGGTTGGCTACTTTGTGTTTTCCTCTGCAATCTTCGCCATCGGTTTAAGCAACGTATTGCAGATGGGTGAGCTATCGTTCGTTGGTATCCTTGGCCTGATTTTCTTTGGTGCCTGGCCACCCCTCTTTTTGCTCTTGTTCCTGAGACCGTTCCGATTGCGGGTAGATGTTGATGGGTTCTCTTTGTCGGGAGGGACCACCCGGAAATCGTGGCAACGGGGTTGGCGCGAAGTGGGACCATTCTTTGTCGGTAAGCTTTTCGAGATAGGTCGTTGGCCACTTCCAGCCATCAAGATGATTCAATTTGACCAACCCTTCGAGCAGCGGAGACTCTCAAGAACGGGAGGCTTGCCGATGCTCTGGGCATTCGATGGATCTGTCGACGAGATGGTCGACGAGTTGAATGCATATAGGAAGAAAGCCCTGTCGGCTTAATGTTCGAAATTGGATGGGAAGCGGCCTCAGAAGTCGAAAACTACTCTAGCGTCATCTGCACTCGATCGCTTCACATTGTTTTGTATGGATTCCCGCGAAGGAAATCGAAACCTTCTTCTGAGCCATTTATCAACCGGCAAGCCCGAGGCTTCACCGGCCATGGATTCCAATTCACTCGGTGAAGCGCGATCGTCGAGAGCCTTGAGCCAAAATCGACAAAATATGGTTAGATATTCGTCGTTGGGTGACCGAACTTTCTCGATCAACCCCAGGCAATGACTAAACCGCTGATACGCTTCGGTGCTTCGTCCCTCCAACACACACAATATGGCGTCGGTTGCCACCACATGAGCGTGAAAACCAGGATCGTTCGCATTTGAACGGTCCATCCATTTTCTGGCCTTATCTAGGTTTTGACGATCGAAGAAGTATCCTGCGATCAGATATAGGACAAAACCCCTGATGCCATGTAGCCATTGCATTTGCCGAACATAAGGAAATCCGCAACGTCCGCAATTGGGTCGTCAGCGGTATGTCCGGTTTCGGCTCGTCACTTAGCGAAACGGCCAGTCGACTTTCAGGATGCTGCCTGGAGCGATTCACCGGCAGCTATTGGGTGGGAAGCAGCCTCTTCAGCTTTTCTGACGCTAACGCCCGCCGAAAACCTTCTTGCTGCTTATCATTTGCGATATTGACGGAACCTTACTTCCGCTAGCCGCAACCAGTTCTGGTCCGATTTTCAAACCAATATTAAAGTTACCGGTTCCGTCCGCGGTGTTAATTGCAAAAACGAAAGGCCTCCCGTCAATATCGATCAAAATAGGCGACCCGGAACTACCAGGTCCAGTGTCGCACGCATGACGAATAATCGATTTACTAGTTTTCGCATTTTTAATCTTGCAGTCGATTGCTATCGTTTTTTGGTAGGGATTTTGATTAGACCCAGAATACCCAACAGTATACGAGCGGTACAAGTTCGATATTTCGCTGGATCTGAGCCAAGATGGAGTCGGTTGAGCAAAGTCTAACGGTACAGCGGTTATGGGAGCCGCTTCTTTTAGCCGCAGCAAAGCCCAATCGCGGTGGTCGGGCTGGCTAGCAGAATCTTTCCAGCCGCTAGCTATTTCCTCAAAAGGGCTCGCGAAAAATACTTGAGATCCAGTCGGATTCCTAAGAAGAAAAAGGCAATCTGAAGAGTTGAAAGTCGCCTCAATTACGTGTTTTTCCTTAAATGAGAACCTATAATGGGCAACAGTGACGACCATCCTATTGTTCATGGCGATAAAGCCGGTACTTTCGACGCCCCCCTCATCATTTTTACATTGGATTGACCCAATTCCTCGAAATTGCGTCTCCTCATCCGGCTCAAGGTTATACCGCATATCCTGCTGTTGCTCGCCCGGTTCCAGCACGATCTTCCCAAGTGCCTGAGTTGAAAGGATCGAAATAGCTGATGGTATAGAAAGAGCCAGGACGCGATACTTGGACGGCATATTCTGCTCCGATACCTGAGTTCTGCTCCGATGCTTAAGGTCTCAGTCTTAATAGTATCCGAAGAGCCGAACGGCGGCAAATGGGTCGTTAGCAGACCAGCCGCTTTCGGCTGGCATCCAACGAAAGCTGCCGGTCCGCTCTCAGGATTGCGTCCTAGTGCTCTATAGGGCCGCTAGTGGGTGGAGAGCAGATGGTCTGGTTTTGGAAATGGACACCGAGAAAGCAGACGCGTTCACCTTCAGGCGGTCGTGACTGCAAAAGGCCCGATCATCAACCTCAAACAGCAATCGTATCTCAAGCGTAAAATCTTGTTGTCAAAACGAACGTTTCGATGACGGGGCGATTGATCACAAGCTTTTGCTGATATAGGGAGCGTGAAAATACAATGAAATCAGGCTATTCGATGAGACCCAAAACCCAAATCACTTTAGCTCTCGTTTTGGTCCTAACCGGGTGTGGTGGAGGAGACTCATCCCCTCCGCCGTCAAGTGTGGCGACGCCGACGCCCAGTCCAACGCCGACGCCCAGTCCAACGCCGACGCCAACTACCTTTAGCCTGAGTTACGAACACGCTTTCGGTGTCGATCAGCCCAATCTTAGCGGTCCCGCAGGCCCCATCATCCTAGTATCGGATGGCAATTACTATGGGCTAGCTAGAGCTTCTGACCGACAGTGTCGCCCCATCGCGCCGATCAGTTGTGGAGGCATATTCCGGTATTCGCCTTCCGAGGGCGTGACGGAGTTTTTTAAATTCGGCGAAACCGACACTGATGGCTACTTGCCAACAGGGCAGTTGATTCAGGCTTCCGATGGCTATCTCTATGGAGTTACGCAGAACGGGGGTGCGTTCGGCGGCGGTGGCACGGTGTTCAAGATATCGTTGAATGGAGACTACACTCAGCTTCATTCGTTCGGTAATGGCGAGTTTGACGGGGATACCCCGTCGGGCGGGCTTGTGGAAGCCGCGGATGGCAATTTCTATGGTGTGACCACGTCAGGGGGTGATAACACTTGCTCAGAAATCCCTAGCGGCGTTGGAAATTGCGGCACAATCTTCCGCATGTCGCCCAGCGGTGAAACGCAAATCATGCACTCGTTTGGTGATCCAGCCAAAAGTGACGAGGGCGTATCGCCTGATGGGCCACTCGTTCAAGGGGCTGATGGAAGCCTATACGGGGTTACGCAGGGCCGTGGAGAGAATGGTTTTGGGACCATTTTTAAGATGTCGCTTGATGGAGAGGTTGAGCATTTCTTCTCGTTCGGTCCACGAGGCGACCACCCGGGTGCGCCGCAAGGCGGTCTCATGCGCGCGAGCGATGGCAACATCTACGGCTCGACCAGTGGCGGCGGCCTCGGACTGTGTGGAAGCCGCGGTTGCGGGACGATTTTCCGCATTTCATCTGGCGACGAAGTGACAGTGATCTATACATTTGGCCTGGTCGACGGAACGAGCGACGGGCGAGGCCCGGACGGTTTCTTGACTGAGGGCCGCGATGGAGCGCTTTACGGCTCGACCTTGCGCGGAGGAAGTGTAGATATCAATGGCGGGACGATCTTCCGTGTCACCAAAGCGGGCGAAAAAACGACATTGGCGAGTTTCGGTCCGTTTCTTGACAAGCCGACCCAGCCATATGGAGGACTCGTCGAAGGACCGGACGGCGCTCTTTTTGGAACAACAGAAAGCGGCGGCAATGACCTTTGTCAGGGCGCACGATGCCCGCTTGGCGCCCTCTTTCGATATGGTCCGGAGTGACCCTTCTGATGTGAGATGCCGATAAGCATCGCCATGGGGTTCTCGCGCGTTCCGGCGCGAGAATCTTAATCGTATGGGGCAGGAGCAGCCACTCGATCCATACGAACGCTGCTTCAGTGTTTCACTTCGGAGCTTAACGTACTCGCTTGTCCTTGGGACGCCAGCCACAACTCGCCCCTTTTTAAGACTTTCGTCTGCTTCTGCTGCCGAATTGCTCAAAGCATACCGTCTGATTTCAGCCCAAAATTCACGTCATGAAGGATCGGCGCAAACTACGTCAGCTTTTCAGAAACAAAACGCTCCCTATTAATGGCCGAGATTGGGTCGCTAGCGGAAAGTCCGCTTTCAGCCTGTCACGCACCGAAGCGGTCAGATGGCTTTTTCGAAATGCCAGTCGAAGGCAAGCATTCCTAGGTTGCGGATAAAGACCGCGAGGGTATCGCCTTTCCCTATCGGTTTTCTAGAAAGGTGGCACGGACAGCCAGACGTTTTGCAACAAGAGATGACTGCCCGCACCGCAGTGCCGTCTGCCAGACATTGGTAAATGATCGATCAACCACTTGATTGGAGCAAGCTGAAGCGTTTGGGTCATTGAAGTGGCGGGACAAACGGTGGGACAATTGCCCTAGATTGCGTATTCCAGAGAATATCACTCTAGTTATCAAGAGTTTGGGCTTCTTCTCTGGCTCCCTCCGTCTCCGCCACCCACCCCCGGCACTTTTCACTGGTTTCAGGGCCCACCGCAACGCAATTAGAACAGGCGGGGTTTCGCGGTCCAATCGGTAAGGGTCGCACCAATCCGGCGGCATTCCGAGGTGCCGTCCTAGCCAGGCGAACATCAACTCAGTTTTTCCGAATTTCCCCGCCAAACAGAGAAGAGCAGGGGAATTCCACAGATTCGAGGCCCAAACAGGCGATTTTGGGCGATCCCCGCCCATTTTTTCTGAAGGAAGGTCCTTATTTTGGTGGCTTATGTGCCGGAAAACGGGGCCTCCCTGTTCTTCGCCGGAACAGTGTATTTACTCGGCAAAACAGGGAAAGCCTGTTTCGCCAAATCCAAGCGCCTTGCTTTGCTACGACCATGCCAGCGAGAATGCGATCTTCTTGAACGTCTCCAGGTTGAGATGAAGCGGCTAGCTCCCCGCGAGGATCGCTCGCTGAATTTCAGGCGCGAGGAAAGGGAGCCGCAGGATATTGCGGTCGTAGGGAGAACTGGGAGCGGTATCTAGGACGGCAGCCCGCGTTCTGTAAGCAGCATGGCATGCGCCTTACGCAGCGCGGCGATCGGCACCGGGATCTGGCTGTGGTGGTCGCGAAGTCGCTGACACTATCTTCTGCTTGCTGCCGCGCATTGCGAACCGGATAGGCAGCACGATGGTGAGCGTGTCTGAGGTGCACTCAAGGATCGACTCGTCATCGGCAAGCCGAACCGCAATGCTTGCCGCTCGTGATGCATCAAGTGCGATCTGCAGCCCACGCTCGTTCAGAGAGGCCGAGCGGATCGTATCGACCGGCGAGGCCGACGCGATCGCCATCGCCCGAGGGATGCTTTACGATCCGCGCTGGCCGTGGAGAGCGGCCTACAAGTTGGAAGCGGAGCCGACCTTCCCCCCTCAGTATGAGCGCGCATTTGCGCTGGGCTATCCTGAAATGTTCCATGCGTCGAACTGAGCGGCGAGGGGCTAGAGCCCGAAAACTTTCCTCGCCGTGCCGCCCAGGAATGCGTTTTCTTCGGTCTCCGAAAGACCAAGACTGGCCAGATCGGCGAGGCAATCTGCCGGTGCCAGCATTGGCCAGTTGGTGCCGAACATGACGCGCCCCCTGCCGATCCCCTTCATGAAATCGACGAAAGCCGGGGGAAACCGGCGCGCCACATAGGCCGACGTGTCGACGTAGAAGTTCGGGAATTTGATCGACAAGCTCACGAGTTCGTCGATCCAGGGAAAGCCAAGATGACCGCCGACGATCTTGAGATCCGGAAACTCGAGCAGAACATCCTCAAGATAAGGAATGGGTCGACCGGTTTCCGAGCGCAACAACGGACCGGTATGCCCAATTTGCGTGCATAGCGGCACGCCCAACTCCGCACACGCGGCATAGATTGGATAATATCGTCGATCATTGGGGGGAAGGTCCCACAGCCAAGGGACGATGCGTACCCCAACGAAACCGTATTCGGTAATCCACGTTCGCACCTCGCGAGCGGCGTCTCCAGGCCGGCGGATATCCGCGCTCGCAAGTCCTCTGAAGCGGTCCGGTGCCCGCGCCACCTGATCGGCCACAATCTCGTTGGATATCAGCGGGCCGCTCGGGCCGTACCACGCCGAGAGAAGAGAAAGGTCTATCTCTGCAGCATCCATTGCCGCAATCGTTTCCTCGACACCCTCGGTTTGTGACGGGTCGGTTCTGCCCGTCCAGCGGTTGAGGGTCGCAAGCCACGGGGCAGTCGCCATCTCCGGGGTAAGGATCTGGCTCCAAACATCAATGCGCATGAAAGCTCCTTCCAACCAATGCTTAAGTACTGAAGTATATGCAATCGCGGATCCGTGCAATAGGCATGGCTGATGTCGTCGAAGCAGTCGCGAACCTATTTCCAAATCCAGCGCACCGCAGCTCTTTTGCAGCGGGCTGCAGACGCAGCGCTTCTGGAAGCTGCCGGCGTAACGGCTGCGCAGGCGGCTGTGCTGACGATCGTGGAAACCCTTGGCTCGGCCAAGCAAAAGCAATTGGCGGAGATCCTCCATCAGAACGAATCCGCAATCACCCAGATGGTTGCAAAGCTGGAGGGGCAAGGTTTGGTCGAACGAGCAGTCTCGCCCTACGACCGCCGGATTAAAGAGGTGCGGTGCACGCAGAGTGGTAGGCAGGCTCGGGATGAGGCGGAACGCGCGTTCAATTCAATCAATCTTGATCTTGATGAAGCCCTTGGTGCAGAAAGCCGGGAGTTTCTCGAGCAGTTGCAGCGCATCCGCGCAATCTTCCCAAAAAAATAAGGGAGCGGGTTTGCTCGACCTGAATTCGCATTTCCAACCAGAAGCGGACACAGCCGATTGATGGCGGCTCAGCCCGATCACAGCCATGGCTTTTGCGCCGGGGGGATGCACCTATTGGCGAGCAATTCCGGTAACCGCACTGCAACCAAGAACACGATCGCAAAATTCTCTGTGCTTGCGTCCATAGGCTCCGCTCCAGCATCGGTCAGGCGCGGTCAACGGAACTGCCGATCTTCCACGGGTGGTTAGCAGGTCGTCTATTCTTGGAAAGCGGCCAGCCCAGCAAAGAGCGTCGTCGGACGGGTGAGAAGCGAACACCAGCAGCCAGCTTGCACACTACCTCTCCACCACGTCCTTCGACATCGGCGCAAGTTTCGCGAGGAGTCTGTTCTGTGCCGCGAACGGGACCTTCGCCTCGCGCATCGCCGCTTGCAGGTTCTCGACCAGCGCGTTGAGGTCGGCCTTCGTCACGCCGAGGCCATCATGCGAGGTTCGCATATCGCGACCGGAATAGTCGCATCCGGCATTGAGCAGGTAGCAGAATTGCTCACCCAGCGTCCGTTTCAATCGGACCATATCGTGCGAGACAAATATTTCCGCGATGCGGGGATCGGCTTTACTCAATTCGACAGTGCGATCGGCAATGCGCTGGATGCCCTCACGGCCGCCGAATGCCTGTGCGAGGCGTTCGCCGACAAATGGCTCGGCACCGGCGTTGGCGTTGCTTTGTTCGTATGGATCGACCGGAAACTCGCCGGTTTCGGGATCGCGGACGCGCTCCTCGACGCCGAATTCCTTGTCCCAGTCGACATCCTGCGAAGGCGCCTGCTGCAGGACCAGCATCGCCGCAAGAGTGGTGCAAAACATGCCTATGTCCTCAGAATGCGAGTTGGGCGGAGAACAAGGCACCGCGCTGATTTTCAAACGTGGCGATCGATCCGAGATCGACATAGGCTGCGGTCAATGTGACGTTGTCGGTCACCGCATAGGCGGCGAACAGATCGAACCAGTCGTCTTCACCCAGCCCGAGATTGTCCGGCTTCGAGCGCAATTCGGCTCCGACGACGCCTCGGCGCGAAAACTGGTAGGCAACCGATCCTTCGAATTGCAAGCCGTACCCTTCGCCCGATGCACTACCGAAGCCGAGCAGGCCGTTCTGGTTCGCTTTGGTGTAGCGCGCGGTCGTGCTGACGAGCACGCTCTGGCGCAGGAACAATTTGGTTGCGCTGAGCGTGTAATCGGTCCCTTCATCCTCCGCGGCCCCCACTGCGAACGCCACAGGTCCGTCGAGGCTGCGTTTGTACTGGATTCCGAGGCTGACCTGCGGAACGAGCGTTTCGCCATAGACGAGGTCACCGAACAGCCGGACCTTGGCCCCGAATACGTCCTGATTGAGCGTATATCCTTCTCCTAGGCCGAGCGCAGTTCCGACATCGCGCGTGTCGAGGTTCTGCCGTGCGTAGGACAGCTCCACGCGGTTCTTGATGCCGATCGCGACGCCGTGGCTTTGCCAGCCGTAGTCTGGCAACTCGGCAACAGAGACATGGCCCTGTATCCCGATACCGTCGTCCATCTCGAGGCCGCCGATTGTCGCCCAGGCCGACAAGCCGCCGCCGCTGGCGCCTTCGATCGTCGAGACGCCGTTGGTCAGGACCAGCTTGTCAGCCTCGAACCATTCGAGTTCCTGCGCCTGCGCGGTCGAGCCGCAGGCTAGGCTCGAAAGCAGGATTGCTCCGGGAAAAATCCTCTTCATGCCCGCGCTTTAGGTTGGGCATGGTTAAAGGCCCTTTAAGCCTGTGCCGAGGCTTTCTTAAGGTCTTGGAGCTATCGCGTGCCCCCGTGTTCCGTATCCCCCAACTCCTTGCACTCTGCATCCTCGGCACGTTTCTCGCGATCCCGGCTGCGGTCGGACAATCGACAAGCTTGCGCGTGCAGGTCGTCGACGAACGTGGCGTGCCTGTCCGGAATGCGGTGGTTGAGCTGGAGCCCGCAGGTGGATGGTCCGGCACAGTGCGCTTCCCCTGGCGCATGGCCATGGCGCAGAAGAACGAGACCTTCGTCCCCGGGACGCTCGTGATTGCCAGCGGCAGCACGGTCGCCTTCCCCAATCTCGATCGTGTGCGGCATTCGATCTACAGCTTCTCGAAACCGGCGCGCTTCGAAATCGATCTGTACGGTCGCGACCAGACGCGCTCTCATCGGTTTCCGGTCGCAGGGAGCGTCAAGCTCGGCTGCAACATTCACGACGACATGCGCGGATATATCCGCGTCACCGACACGCCCTTTGCGGGAAAAACCGATGCCAACGGCTACATCACGCTTAACGGGATGCCGTCCGGTACCGGGAAACTCACCGTCTGGCACCCCCTGCTCCGCGCACCGGGCAACGAGACGGTGAGTACGGTATCTGTCCGAGGCAGCGGCAAATCCGAGCGCATCAAGGTTCGGCTGCGATGATCGCGCGTTTGCCGAGAATCGGAAACTTGCGTTTCGGGTCGCTGCAATTGCGGATTGCAGTGCTCTATGCCGCCCTGTTCGCGCTTGTGCTGGCGGTGGTCGTGGCGATGGCAGGGAGTGGGCTTACCCGCTTCGGAGAGGCCAGTGCGACGCGGGACATGCAGGCCAATGCGCGGGTGTTCGACGAAATCCTCGAACTGCGCGCGCGGCAGATGCGCGAATCCGCTGATGTGCTCGCCCACGATTTCGGATTCCGCGAAGCAGTCGCGACCGGGGATCGCGCGACCATCGATAGCGCCCTGGCAAATCTCAGATCGCGATCGGAGGCCGACGCCGCTTTCGTGGTCACCCTGGATGGCGCGTTGCTGGCCGCCGGCGACAATCGGATCGGATCGGCGGAGTCGCTCTGGTACAATCTCGACGACGGTCAGCAACGCGGGATCATCGATATCGGAGAAAGCCTATCGCTCGCGGCCGCCTCGCCGATCGAAGCGCCCGACCTGATAGGCTGGCTGGTCCTGGCGCAACCGTTGGACAAGGCCGAACTCTCGCGCCTTACCGAGCTGGCAGCTATCGACATCGAGGCCAACGTGCTTGGTGCCGCGGCCATGCCCGATTGGATGCGCGATGCTCCAAACGGAAAGGTCCTGAAACATGGATCGGACGAACGTTACCTGTATCACGTTTCCGTGCTTCCCGCCCTCTCGGACGGCGTCTCGCCCCGTCTTGTACTGCGTCACTCGTTGACCGGTTCGCTGGCTGAATATGCAGGGCTGCAATGGTTGTTGATCCTGCTGGCATTGGGAGGCATCCTTCTCGTCGTCGGTCTCAGCTGGCGTGTCGCCAAGACGGTCACCACGCCGCTCCAGAAGCTCGACGAGGCAACCCGGCTCATAGGAGAGGGGCGCGATGTCGAGCTGACGATCGAGACCGACGATGAGATTGGGCGGCTGGCCAAGAGCTTCAACCAGATGGTCTACGCTATCGACGAGCGCGAGCGCGAGATCATCCATGTGGGTCTGCACGACGATCTGACCGGCCTGCCCAATCGAAAGCTATTCGTTGATCATCTCGATCGAAAGCTGGCAAGGCTTCGCGAGAGCGAGCAACTAATGGTGGTCTATGGCGACCTGGACAATTTCAAGGTTGTCAATGACACACTGGGGCATCCCAGCGGGGATGCTCTCCTCATCGATGTGGCGAACAATCTGACCGAGCAGCTACCCGATGCATTGATAGCACGCTTGGGCGGAGATGAGTTCGCTCTCCTTGTCGAAATCGAGAAGGGTGCCGACAACCTCGCTTCGGCAGCCGACCGCATCCAGCGCTGCTTCGAACGCTCAACGCTTCTCGATGGGCAACAGACGAATAGCAGCGCCAGTATCGGAATCGCCGTCGCACCGGCGGACGGTGTCGATGGAACAACGCTGATGAAGAACGCAGACCTTGCGCTATATCGTGCGAAGGCGGACGGTAAGAGCACTTACCACTTCTTCGAACCTTCTCTCGACGAGCAAGCGCGCAAACGTCGCCAGACCGAACTCGATCTACGCCAATCGCTGCGCGACGGCGACTTTGAACTGCACTACCAGCCCCTGTTCAACCTCTCGAAGGAGCGGTTCACGGGGTTCGAGGCGCTGATCCGTTGGAACCATCCGACCAGAGGCCTCGTCAGTCCTCTTGAGTTCATTTCGCTCGCCGAGGAAACCGGTCTGATTGTTCCGATCGGAGTGTGGGTGATCCAAGAGGCGTGCCGTCAGGCCATGCATTGGCCAGAAGAGATGTCGGTCGCGGTCAACATTTCGCCCAAGCAATTCTCGCATCCGGGGCTGGCCAGCACGATCCTGCAGGCATTGGCATCGACGGGCCTCGATCCCCGGAGGCTTGAACTGGAGATCACCGAAAGCATCTTCATCGCCGATGTCGATGCGACGCTGGCGACGCTGCACGGCCTCCGCAATCTGGGTGTCCGCATCGCGCTCGACGATTTCGGAACGGGCTACTCCTCGTTGAGCTATCTACGCTCATTCCCGTTCGACAAGGTCAAGATTGATCGCAGCTTCGTCGAGGATCTTGGGCGAACCGGCAATGCCCACGCAGTGGTTCGAGCGATCACAACCCTGGCCGATGCGCTTGGCATGGATACGCTTGCCGAAGGTGTAGAAGAATCAGAGCAACTCGAAGTACTTCGGCGTGAAGGGTGCCGAAACATACAAGGTTACCTGTTCAGCAAACCCATGAGCGCGATCGCCGTCGATGAGATGTTCGTTCGTTGGGACACAAAGGCGAAGTCCGAGGTGGCTTAATCGTGAGTGAGCCTAGGAATGACAAAGACTTCAGGCGATCAAGTTCCGTGGCGGATCGTCCAGTGTAGGAAACTGGGGCGCCACCAGAACTTCCGTGATTGAGCCGCGTGCGGACCGTTCGATTGGGGTCTTGGCATTGCAAAGCGGGCTCTTAGCGGTCGACAGCGCTACGGTCTAACCGAACTCAATTCCTGATCGGTCGCTCGCTGTCTTCTGCCAGAACTGCTCGGCAAACGAGGTGCCGAACTACGCGTTTGACTTGGCTGTGGCGGGCTACACGAAACTGAACTTCGCCGATCCACGCGTTTCTGGCATTGAGGCGCGAATCGAGTTTTGGCTTGAACTCCTAGAGACTCTCCCCCGGTTTGAATGACCGGGAGACTCCAAAGGTCGGGCTTCCGCTCGCCCTTTTTTGTTGGTGATGCGAGTACGGTAGATGATACAGCTCGCAGCCTCGGCAATGGTCAATTGGGACGTCAATTAGGCAAGCCACGAAGGAACGAAACAATGACGTGGCTGGGACCGGGAATCTGGCGGGGGGATAATCTAAGAGCGTCAAGCGCAGAGAACAGAAATGCGGGAGTGCCTTGTTCGCCCCTGAGCATTATAAAGCAGAGCGTGAACGTCCGAAATTGGGCGTGAAGTGGACGTTTAAGCTATCGTCCGCGACTGAGACGGAAGCAGTCGCGCACACTCGCTAAGAAAGTCACACAATTTCATTGGCCGGTAGCCTTCGATAACGGGTGTGATCATTTAAATATATGGCAGACCAGCTGCGAAATTGGGTATTGAAATAGTTGCCGGAGCATTATCAAGCACAACCTTTGGTATTTTTCGGTCATTTTCGATTTGATAGAGTTTCTGTGTATGATATTTTCGGGGCTTTCATTGGCTCTGAAACCATAGATATAAAAGATAAACCGACCATGTTTGCTATGGGGTTGGTCGAGCTGCGTTCCCGCCTCTCGTGATTCTGGGACAATCGAGATTGATGAAGATTAAGTGAGAGAATGCGCTCGACTTCGCTGTCCGTTTTTAGGCGATGAGTTGCCGAGACTCCTGCGTCAAATCAAACAGTATTAATCGTCGACTATATTGTTGCGTTTTTCACCTTCAAATCGATTCGCATCTTAAGGATCGCATAGGTCTTGACCGTGACCTATTGATATTGGACTGGCGGTGTGTGGATGCGGCCTTTATTTTTTCTTAAGGGTTAACGGAACAAACGGCGGATTTCCGTAGCCTACAGCCCGCATGGCGCAGGCAATCGGATATAACCTCTTGAATTACAACTCAGGGCGTGCTCGCTATTTCCCCTCAGAAAAGACAGGGGAGCGGGGATGTGATACGTTTATGGACAAGCGAGAGTGAGCCACTTCATCGGAAACAGCGTTTCCTTCTCGCTTCTGCGTTGCTGCCTCTTCTTGTGCTAGCGACGCCTGCAGCAGCAAACCCGCTTGCGCTTGCGACCACTTTTTCAGCGCTGCCCATATTGATCTCAGTTCCGGTTTCGAGCAGTTGCTTTCGCTATATCTACGATGAGAATGGCAACAGGCTCACGAGCGTCACGTCGAATGTAAGCACTAGCGGCACTACTTGGGGCAGCGCGACATATGGTTGTGCTGTCTGGGGCGCGTGATGGTTAGCTTGGACCATGCTCGTCACAAGCATATGCAGGTGGGCGGTGCCGGTTTGACAGTCGCCTCGTCCGACCTCCAACAATCGATATTGTATCTCCGACTGCGCCCCATCGTGTGCACCGAGACAGAATTATTTGTGCAGCGCTCGACAAGAGCTTTAGTCCTTAAATCTCTCGGCGGCTTGCTATTCTTCTTCTTGCTACTTGGGCTTTCGGCGCAGCTATTGCCCAGTTCGGCACTTGCACAATCGGAGGAAACCGCTGTTCCCATTGGGTGGGAATCTTTGCCCGGTCCAAGCGGGATCTTTGGATCCGCAGACGAGGCTTGTTTCGCCCAATGGAAAAAGTTTATGGACAATGGCTATTCGCGATATATCGGTAGCTATGCAACGGGCGATGATTGGAAGACCAGGCATTGCCTTTGGACGCAGTGGCAGTACCTTTGCTTGGATGAGAATCCGGGCGCTGGTTTCAAGTGCGGTACGATCTATCCGGACAGGGTACGGGTGGTATGCCCTCAAGATTACATCGCAACGCGCGACGGATATTGTAGGCTATCAGCTGCTGCGGAACGGCCTTGTGATCCTTGCGAGGAAGACGGCAGGACCAACCCGAAGATCGGGAATCCTGTAGTCATATCCACGGGCGCCAAGAGGCTTGAGGCGCTTGATTATTCGTCTGCTGACGGGCTGTTCCAGATCAGCCGGCAGTATCGAAGCTTTCAAGTTGGAAAGCCGATCCAACAAAGCGTGCTTCCACGCGCACTACCAAAGGGATTGGATGGCTACTGGAATTTCTCATTCAATCTCGAGATTCAGCTTGGCGTCTTTGCTGGCTCGCCTTCATCTCCCGATGCAACCGTTGCGATCCTTATGCCGGATGGAACCGGATATGGCTTTGTCCTCCAACCTGATGGTAGGTGGCTGGAGGATCCTGGTGCCGGAGCGGGAAATAGATCGAACAATCTTAAGCTTGAATATGTTGGCACTTTGCCATCCGACCTAGGAACGGTCCGAGATGCGGTTAGTACTTGGAAACTGACCGACCGAGATGACACGGTTTGGACCCTCATGACGCGGGTCGGCCCCAATGGCGGTCACCATAATTTCGGCTGGCCAATTCTGATGGAGGCGAAGAGCGGCTACCAACAAACTTTCACCTATGCAGGCGATAGCAGTCTCTCTACGATCTCCGACAGCTTTGGACGCACGGCGAGCTTCACTTGGGAACAGTTCGAAATAACGACGATTTCGAAGCCGCCTGCAAGTTCGCTACCGACTCCCATCCGCATCAGTTCGATCGATCTGCCAGACGGAACTTTCCTGAATTATGTTCACGAAGAGGTTCCCCCTCCAGATCCGGTCGGTCGATACGGCGGCAGCAAATGGCAGTCGACTTGGGCCGGCGGAAGCGCGCCAGGTAGCGCCAGGTCTGTTATCAGAGTGGTGCTCCCTAAGATGCACAGGCTTAAGTCAGTTGAGCGGCTTTCGGCAACTGATATCCCACTCGATTCAGTGACATATCTCTACGAGCACTCGGTATACGGCAAGAATGTCACAGGCATCGTTGACCATCGTGGCGTGCGAGTGGCCACCTACGACTACGATTCGGCCGGTCGCACGACGTTGACACAGGGTGCCGAGGGCACGAATGCCAAGAGCGTAGCTTACGGGATGAATGGATCGGCCCGAACACGGGTAGTCACCCATGAGTTAGGAAAACCCGAGACCTATACCTTCAGCGAGTTTTCCTCCAACGACAAGGATTACCGGCTAACGGGCGTTACCAGTGACGCAACAGACGAAACCGAAGCGAGGTCGGCCTCTCTTACCTATGGCACGAATACATTTATCGCGAGTACTACCGACGAGGAAGGTCGACTGACGACCGTCACACGCGACGCACGCGGACGCCCAATTAGCTTTACCGAGGCAAGCGGTACTGTGGATGCGCGGACTACCACAATCACTTGGGACACGACCTTTAATGTGCCGACAGCGATTGTCGCACCGGGATTGTCCGAGACGCGGGGATATGACGTCGACGGGCGCCTGACATCACTGACCCTGACCGACGCGACCACCCACTCTCTGCCATATCCGACCAGCGGTCAGACCCGGACCTACACCTTTAGCTGGGATGCCAATGGTCGCCTGCTTTCCGAAAACGGACCATTGCCTGCGAGTGGTAGCGACGACGATCTGACCAGCTATGCCTACGATGCGAGCGGCAACCTGCTTACGTTCACCAATCCGCTCGGCCACGTCACAACCTATGGCGGTTACGATGCCAATGGTCGACCGGGCACGGTGACGGATCCCAACGGTGTCGTAAGCACCTTCGTCTACGATCTTCTCGGGCGGCTGGAGACCGTGACCATCGAGCATCCGACCAATCCGGCGCTCAATGCCACGACTGCAATGACATATGACGAGGTCGGAAACCTCACCCAATTGACATTGCCCGGTACCGCGCCGCTGATCATGGAATATGACGCAGCGAACCGGCTGACAGTGATGCGCTCGGCCAGCGGCGAGCGTTGGGAATACACCTATGACCTGATGGACAACGTCGAGCGCGAGACGGTCAAGCGCACCAATGGCTCCACATCGGTACTGGTTCGCCGCCAGTTCGACGAGCTGGGTCGCCTGCTGCGCGAGACCTTCGGCACCCGTTCGCCTGCCAAGTTTGGCTACGACAAGGTCAACAACCTTCTCCAAATCACCGATCCCAACGGGTTCGCGACCACCTCGTCGGTGGATGCCCTCGACCGTGTCGTGTCGACCGTCGCGCCCGATGGCGGATCAATGGTTTCAACCTATGACGATCAGGACAACGCGCTCACCTTCACGGATCCGATTTCGGTGACGACAGGGTTCGTCTACAACGGATTTGGCGAGGTGATCGAGGAAACATCTCCCGATCGCGGGACGAGCACCTATGTCTACGACGCTTCCGGCCTGATGACGCAGTCCACCGATGGTCGCGGACAGGTCGTATCCTACACCCGCGATTTCCTCGGGCGCGTCACCCGGATGGAGCCGCTTGGCCGCCCTGCTTCTGAAGTGATCGAATATCATTGGGATACAGGTGGCCTCTCGGGTTCCCACGAGATCGGTCGGCTCGCCAAGGTCGTCGATGGCTCGGGCACAACCCTTTTCCGATACGACCATCGCGGCAACCGCACGGCCAAGCAGCAGGCGATCGGCACCAGCGCCACAGCGCTACTGACCTACGAATACGATGTCGCCGACCGGATCACGCAAATCACCTACCCTTCGGGCCGGTTGGTGCGATACGGTTATGACGCGCATGGACGCGTCAACCTCGTCGAGACCAAGGCCGATGCTGCTGCGCCCGTGTGGGACACCCTAGCAAGCGGCCACCAATACGAACCCTTCGGCCAGATCAAGTCGATGGCACTGGGCAATACGCTTGCGGTGACAAACGAGTGGGGAACGGACGGCCGCCTCGCTGCGCGCAGGCTCTATCCCACCTTGGGCGGCAACGATCTTTCGCATCTGGTCTATGGCCGCGATGCGGTCGGGCGGATCGGCGCCATCGCCGACCAGGTGACCCCCGCCAATTCGGTGCTCTACGGCTATGACGAGGTCGGGCGGTTGATCATGGCCGTGTCCGACGGCGCGAGCGCAGCAGGGGAAACCTACACCTACACCGCAGGTACCAACCGGCTCGAAAGCTTCACCGACGCGAGCGGGACGCGCAGCATAACCTATGACGGGCGCGGCAACACGTTGAGCGAGACGCGCCCCGGCGGGATCGCGGTGACCGCGACATATGACGGCTACGGTCGGCTCGCGAGCTACGACCGCACCAATATCGGGGCGCAGAGCTACGCCTATAACGGCCTTGGCGACCGCGTGCGCGTCAACAAACCGACGGGCACGCGGCACTTCGTCTACGATGCCTGGGGCCGGGTGATCGGCGAATATGGCGCATCGGCGCTCGACGTGAAAGCCGAGTTCATCTGGGCGATCCCGCCTGCGGCCAACGACAACTCACCGTTCGGCGGCGGTGATGAAATCGCAGGTTTCACCCCGCTTGCGCTGGTGGCCGAGGACGCCTCGAACCAGCTGGAACTCTACTGGGTCCACGGCAACCATCTCGGCGTGCCGATCGTGACGACCAATGCGCAAGGGCAAGTGGTGAGCCCAGGCAACGACTTCCTGCGCCCCGGCTTTCCCGGCCAATCGCAAGTGCTGAGCGACCTATATTACAACCGCGCCCGCGACTACGACCCGGTCACGGGCCGCTACATCCAGGCGGACCCGATTGGCTTGGCCGGGGATGTGAACCCGTATGTCTATGCCGGGGCGGATCCGGTTAATGCGATTGATCCTCTCGGATTATTCAAAGGCAACCCGGCAGATTTTGCGCCAGTGCGAGCGCCGTCTGCTTTTGCCACGGCGGGTTTCGGTTTGGCGTTCTTGGGGTATGTTTCGAACGAGTTTATTGTTCCTGCTCTGCGCGGGGCACTTTGCCCGACAATGGGGCCGCCGAATAGGAGGCAGTTTGAAGACTATGGAGTTGGCATTGGACCTGACGACGACGATGATCCTTGCGCAGCCCAACTGGCGCTTGATCAAGCTAAATGCCAAACAGTTTGGGAGAGCGCAGCTCCCTCTGACTATGAGGGCTATTCAAAAACGGAAGGGATTCGAGCTTGCAAGCGGTCAGCATTTGACAGGTACAGCGAATGCCAAGCCAGAGGAAAGCCGAGAAGCCCTTTATCGCCAGTGCCCGGCCAGAGTCGTCGGAACCGCAATATACATGGACGTTAAATGCGTATGGTTGATGTATTCGCCAAACTTGATTTTTTGTTCGGCACCCACTCCATCAGGGACAAGGGTGAAATACGTATTTACTCGCCTCGCGCCAATGAAGATGGCACATTTTATTGTGAAGTAGAATTCGACGGCGTCGAGAAATTCAATAGATCGATTACAGGGGATGATGAAATTCATGCTTTGGAATGTGCTGTAGTATACGTCAACGGGATACGGAATAATTCCAAGAATCCTGAATTTTTTTGGTCGAACGGTGACTCAATGTTTGTTGAGCAAGTTGGGTAGTGTGCGGTTTTCAAAAGCATCGAAGCGTGACGATAACTGCACCAGTTTCGGCGGGCAGAGCTACACTTATACCAGCCTCGGCGATCGAGTGCAGGTCGACAAGCTGACGGGCGCGCGGCACTTCGTCTACGATGCATGGGGTCGGGTGGTGGCCGAGTACGGCGCTTCGGCGCTCGACGTGAAGGCCGAGTTCATCTGGGCGATCCCGCCCGCGGCGAACGGCAGCGCGGACACAATCCATCTTCAACACAATCCGCAATGAGAAGGGAAGCACGGAATGCGCGCTGTACTTGGACTAGCACTTTTGGTCGGATCGCTCCTCGCTGTGACAAACCCAGCCCAAGCCCAGCAATGCACCGTTCCCAACACCCTCGTGAACGGACAGGTCGCCGACGCGACCGAGGTGATGGACAATTTCAACGCGGTCGCGGCCTGTGTCGACGACACGCGCGACAATGCCGTCACCCATGAGGGCACGCCCGCTCCCGGCGAAATCGCGGTGTTCGACAGCGCGACTGGGATCACCGGCGGTGATCTTACCGGCGATGTGACCACCTCGGGCGGCACCGCGACGACGCTTTCTACTACTGGTGTTGTGCCTGGTACCTACACCAACGCGACGATCACGGTCGACGAGAAAGGTCGCGTGACCTTCGCAGACAGCGGGGCGCTCGGCGGAGGCGGAGGACAAGGTTCGCTTGCCACCAAGTATGTCGTCGCAAACGCCGGAGACAGCTTCATCGACGTGAAGCTCGATGCCGATGACGGCTACGCGTACCGCATCATGGTCAAGGGCGCACCCACGGCAAGCAGCCGCGTGAGATTCCGGATTTCGGATGACAATGGCCAAACGTACTATGATGCGCCAGGCTATTATAAGTCTTACACTTCAGGTGCCGAGTCTTCGATAGATCTTACCAGCGGTCGCACCATCTTGGCCGGACGTAATACCATCATCACCTTTACAATCGCGGGAATGAACGTCTCGACGCTTGAGGCGTTTGCTGTGGTCGGAGAGGTGTTTGGCGTGGATACTGGGACGAGCAATGTCCTTCGGCATGTTGGCGGCCATAACAATGGCGCCGGAACAGGCAATTTCAACGCTATCCGGATCTTCGTACTGAGCGGCACCATGGATGACTTCGCGGTATACGTTCAGCGCGTGTATTAGCTACGCAATCGGATCAGCGGCATGTTCGCCACATCGAGATTTGGAGCACTATTATGAGTTCGATTGCCCTGGCCATCGAATGGCTCGGCAGTCTTGTTGCCGGGCCTGCAGCAACAACCATTCTGGGCCTTGCGGTGGCCCTCGTAGGGTTTGAGTTGCTCACGGGCAGGATAGCGATCAGGCGAGGTTTCTGCGTTGTGATGGGCGCTTTCGTGCTGATCGGATCAGCTGGCATCGCGCAGACCCTGATTTCCCTTCACCCACAACAGTTGTCGCCGGCGGCACCTCCGGACAAGCAGTTATCCGGCTATGACGCCTCCCCTCGAGACTCACTTGAGGAAGCCGGGCAAATCCCGCCCCAAGTTCAGCGGGGGAATCCATTCGATCCGTACGCGGGGCATCAACAAACCAATTGAGAGGCACATTCTGATTAGTCTGGCTCCGAACTTAAAAGAAGTATCACGTTGTGTATTGTACTTTGGCCAGCGCGATGAGTAGTCTTCTTGCAATTCGTGTAATCGGGCCATGCAATTCGCTGGCATTCCCGCACTTTCCAGGATCCGCATTCGAGGTCGCAAGTGTTTGAAGAACTCCGTCGCGACACGCTGTTTGTAGCGCTGACCCGCCCGCAGATGTTTGCCGGGGTGACGTATACGTTTTTCGTGATCAACGCGATCATCGCGGTCGAGCTGTTCCTAATCTTCAGGGCATGGTGGGTGCTTCTGGTCGCGGTCGGAATCCACGGGCTTGGTATGCTCGCGAGCCTGCGCGATCCGCGGATTTTCGATCTCTGGATCACGCGCGTG
>NZ_JBJFLP010000002.1:0-186775 GCF_045363165.1 Erythrobacter sp. GH1-10
CCCCGATCGCGCAGCCGATCGCTCTTCCCCCTACGCCAGCGCCTCCAATCGCATTGCCCATTCCTATTCGACCAACACCAGTTCCGGCGCAGCCGCAGGTAGTCTTCGAAAGCCGTATTCCGCCAGTTACCCAGCCATCGCTCGCTGAGGGCGGCACAGATCGCGAACGGGTGCAAGCTGGCCGCTTCCTCAATCCCTCACGCACGATCCCACAGGGCACCGTCATCCCTGCAGTTCTGGAGACGGCGCTCGACTCTACGCGAGCGGGAGGCGTGCGCGCGCTGGTGCAGCGTGACGTTTCAAGCTTCGACGGAACCAGGGTGCTGATCCCTCG
This sequence comes from Erythrobacter sp. GH1-10, assembly GCF_045363165.1. NCBI lineage: Bacteria > Pseudomonadati > Pseudomonadota > Alphaproteobacteria > Sphingomonadales > Erythrobacteraceae > Erythrobacter > Erythrobacter sp. GH1-10. The sequence goes on from NZ_JBJFLP010000002.1 coordinate 335, forward strand.
GGGTAGTCGGCTCTACGGAGAGTACGAAGCCAATCTCCAACGGGGACAAAACAGGGCGATGGTGCAGTGGACCCGCGTCATACGGCCTGACGGCGTTACAGTTGCGCTGGACTCGCCGTCTTCTGACCCTCTAGGCAGGGCTGGAATCAAGGGCAAGGTCGACGGCAAGTTCTGGCAGCGCTTTGGGGGTGCGCTGCTTAACTCGGTTCTCGACATTGGCACCGGGATCGCGGTCAATGAGGCTTCGGACGGAGTGATCGTCGCGCTTCCCGGCAGCACGCAGAATGTCGGGGTCGACAACCAACGCGAAATCCTGCCCACGCTCAAGGTGAGACAGGGCACCAGCGTCTCGGTTTTCGTCGCGCGCGATCTCGATTTTTCGAGTGTAGAGCGCTGAGCGTGGCCGCGACAGGCTACTATCTCGACAGCTTTCTCGCCCCGCTCGCGTCCTATTTCGAGCGCGGCGACCTGACCGATATCTGGATCAACCGTCCGGGCGAAGTCTGGATCGAAACGCTCGGGGGCGGCATCGAGTGCATCGAGGAACCCGGTCTCGACCAAGCCCTGCTTGCGCGGTTGGCGCGCCAGATCGCAGCGCATTCCTCGCAGGGGATCAGCCGATCCCAACCGCTGCTCGCCGCGACGCTGCCCGATGGCTCGCGCGTCCAGATCGCGGCCCCGCCGGCGACCCGGGAAGGCCATTGCTTTGCGTTTCGCCGACATGTCTCGGCCAAGCTTACGCTCAGCGACTGGGAGGATTCGGAGGCTTTCGATGCGGCGGTTACGGGTGCGCCCATCCCACTGGTAGAACGCGAGCTGGTACCGCTCGGAGGGAGGGAAGCCGCAAGCCATTTGCGTTCTGCTGTGCGCGGGCGAAAGAACATCCTGGTGTCGGGCAGTACCTCCTCCGGAAAGACCACATTCCTCAATTCGCTGCTCGGCGAAGTTCCGCGCGAAGAACGGCTGATCCTGATCGAAGACACCCCCGAGCTGTACCTCGAGCACGCAAACTCGGTCGGGCTGATCGCCGCACGCGGAGAGGAGAGCGAAGCGCAAGTGTCCGCCGAAGACCTGCTTATCGCCGCGCTGCGGATGCGCCCGGACCGCATCATCCTGGGTGAATTGCGCGGGAGCGAAGCCTTCACTTTCCTGCGCGCCGTGAACACCGGCCACCCCGGATCGATGACCACCGTCCATGCCGACACGCCCGCGCGTGCGATCGAGCAGCTGGCGTTGCTCATCCTCCAATCGGGTTCGCGCCTCGCTCGCGAGGACGTGCGCCACTATGTCCGCGAGAGCATCGACGTTTTCGTCCAGCTGGAGCGTCGCCAGGGCAGGCGGACCGTCAGCCAGGTCCTCGCCGCGAGGTAGGAACCTGTATGGCAGCTCCCGTGCAATCCAGCCTGCTCGAACCTGCCGGCCCGTCGGAATTAGGCGGCTCACTCGATTGGATCAACGGTCTGTTGCTGGGTGAGCTGGCGCTCACGCTATGTGTCTTGGCCGTGGCGTTCGTGGGCTTTCTGATGTTGTCCGGCCGACTTGCGGTTCGCGAAGGTCTGCGCGTGGCTCTTGGGTGTTTCGTGCTGCTAGGGGCGCCGACTATTGCGGTCGCCATCAGTGGAGCCTTTGAGCGATCCGAAAGCGTAGACCCAACAATCGTTGAAGCGCCGAGTCCATCTCCTCGTGGAGATCTTGAATCGGCGGAGTACAATCCTTACGCGCAGGCATCGGTTCGGGATGATCGGTGATATGAGGTCACGACCTTTTCGGGCTTTAGAGACCTCGGGTTCACATTCTCGGACTGGGTATCGCCGATCAGCAGCTGAGGGACGCGTTCAAGAGCTTGAACAGAAGGGTGTTTTGACTCTTGGCTCATGGGGCGAGGTCAGTTGCCAATGCTCTTGCCTACCATGTTCGCAAGACAGGTTCGTCTCTGGCTTCCAGGCGTGTCAGTGGTCAATCCAGCACTTCGCCCGCAATTCATCCGACCCCGTTCGGGCGCACCTTTACCCTCTTGGGATTTCGCCGGCCTTTTCCAGGCGTGCGATGTGCTGAGGCGAATACAGAACCAGCTCCTTGACCTGACGCTTCGACAAAATCCTCATCACAATGTCTCCTTGAATAGAGAGCATCATGATGCTCGGGCTTACGACAGTCCCCGAGGCATAGATACGCTAGCATTCACTTGTTCCCGCGCAAGTCAAAGCGACGAACTCGATTGCCCGAAGTAAAGCATTTCGCGAACAATACTCTGTCTTGTAATCGGAGCGGCACGTGCAGGAGCACGATGGCTGAAGGACCAAGATTGCTTGGATTCGTATTTCTTTGCTGGCACGATGGGGACGCCGCAGATGGCCTGCTAACGAAGGGCGCTTGAATGTCCGATTATCGGCAAGACCTGTTTGAGCCCGCTTCCGGGTCGGGGATCGGATCCTCGGTGGATTGGCTTGGCGGAGCGCTGTTCGGCGAGGTCGCGGTGGTGCTGTGCGTGCTGGCGGTGGCGTTTGTGGGGTTTTTGCTGCTGACCGGGAGGCTGGCGGTGCGCGAAGGCGCTCGCGTAATGATGGGATGCATCCTGCCGCTCGGCGCGCCGCTGATCGCGATGGCGCTGATCGAGAATTCGGGGCGGGGTGACGTTTACGAGCCTAGAATTACGCAAATTCCGCCGCCCGCTTCGAGGCAAGATATCGAAGCTGTGGAATACAATCCTTACGCACAGGCTTCGGTTCGGGACGATCGATGAGGCTGGCTACACTTAATTTGAATTCCGAATCCGAAGTTCAAGATCTCTTTGTTTATCGCAGAGTGAACCTTTTAATGTAGAATTGAAAACATTATTAAGAGCCATCTTCGTCATCTTGATCAATACCAGTCATCAATAGATTAACAGTCTGGAACTGGAAATATCCTAAAATAAAGAAAGAGCCAAATAACAAGATCTCCCACTTCTCATTACTTTCTATGACGGCAAATATCCTATTAGTTAATATAAGTAAAGATAAAGTTGAAACTAATATTGAGGCCTTTAGATATACCGATTGCTTCCCATAATATTTCATTACTTTTCCTAACTTAGTGCGTTCACGCAAGCATCTGCGAGTTGGCCGTAGAAACTATCGATTTCATCACTGAACGCTAGCTGTAGAGTAAGCACGGTTCCACCTCCGATCACGCCTCCACGACGTGCATTGGCGATCCTGCGTGCGGATGGTGGGATGTACTTATTGTTGACTACCGGTCGAAACTTCTTGTCAACGTGATTTAGAGAGCCGGTCACCCCGTTTCCAAGTACCTCGCCGATTTTGTAGCCAGCGTATGATCCGATTAGTAGCGATGCAAGCTGTGTCAGATCATCTCCCTCAGCAAGGGCTCGGCAGATCTCGGAAGTTATTTGTATCGAGACGAACGAAGTCCCAAGAGGCGCCCGTTTCTTGGATCTTGGCTGGCGACCACTCCCCCCACCCCTCGCAATAATCTCATTCAGATGCCCGTTAGGCCCGTATATCAACGAAAGGAGCGGATCTAACGTCGGATCATACGAGGTGCTAGGAATCCCGGAGTCACTATCCGACCCTCCCGATCCTCTCTTCTTTCTGTCTCGGTCCACGCAAATATGGCCAGGTGGGCAAGAGGTTCCGTTGAGCCCAAGCGGGTCGATGAAGTTCGTCGGATTATTCCCAACATACCCATACATATTCAGCCCATCGCCATACCCAATCGGATCGGTCTGCATGAACCTGCCCAGACCCGGCGAATACGCCCTCGCCTTGTAGTGGTATTGCCCGAGTTCCGGTATCCAGATTTGTCCCGTGTACCGGAAGCGTCCGCTGTTGGCGTTGGTAGAAGGAGCGCCCGGCATCCCGTATTCGTCATAGGCGTTGATGGACTTCAAGGTCCGGTCATGCCCGAAGATCGCGATGATCGAACCGAGCCGATCTATGTAGAGATGCTCCGATGCAGTCGTGGCGGCATTCGATCCGGGGTACCGGATCAGCGGATCGTCGCCGGCCGACAGACCATGAATATAGCGATCGAGCATCGCGCCGCTCGCGTTGTATTCCGCAATCAGGTCGTTTCCTGAATACAGCATACGAGTCACGTTGCTGCTGCCGTCTGTGATTTCGTAGAGCCGTCCCAGCGGATCGTAGCGAAGGGTCGCGTTGTTGCCGCCGGATGCGCTCACCAACCGGTTCTCGGTATCGTAGACGAAGCTGGTGCCGCCATCGGATATCAGGTTGCCGTTGTCGTCGTACGAGAACACGGTCGCATCGACGCTGTCATACTGGTTCAATCCGTCCGGGACATAGGCTGTGTCGAGACTGCCGGAAGGATGAGCGTCCCACACATAGGCCTGGTTTGTCACGTCTTCGCTGATGACTTCGCCAGCGGGGTTGTAGCTGAAGTAGAAGTTCGTGTGATAGGTGCTGCTGTACTGGTTGTAGAACCAGATACGATCGAGGCGTCCGGCATCGTCGTAATAATAGTATTCGCCCATCGGCCCATTGATTCGCGACCTTAGGCCTTTGCGGCCGGCATTGTCATAGTATTGGCCGACAAGGCCTACATTGTTCTCGTCCCTTATCGTTCTGAAGCGGCCGAGATTGTCGTAAGTGTATGTCCAATATTCTCCATCAGGGTGGGTGATGCGAGATTGCCTGCTTGCCACGTCGTATTGATAGCCGATCTGCCGCATGGTGCCGTCCATCGCCTGTGCCTCGGACGTCAATCGGCCCAATGCGTCATAGGCAAATGTGATACCTTCGCCGCTCAGACTGTCGAAGCGCGCATCGGTCGGGTTTCCGAATAGGTCGTACTTGTAGAACACATCGCGCGTATGCGTGCTCGATAGTCCTGGGCGGTCAGGAACAATTTTCCGATAAAGCTCGCCATTTGGGGCGTAGTAGTAGCCGAAAACCTCCCCGCGGCGGGTCCGGCGTGTCGAGACGTTGCCCGCCGCATCGTAATTGAGCTGCTCATAGTCGCTGTTGTTGCTGGTCGAGGATACAGTCTCGGAGGGGTAGTTCGTGCGGCTTAGGCGATCATGGCCGTCATACGTGTAGCTCGTGCGATTGTCGGCAGCGTCTTCGACCCAGGCAAGTGTCCCGTTCGCGTTGTAGGACATAGCGGCGGACTGTTGCTGATAGCTGGTGTCTACCCCGGCCCAGACTTCGGTTACACGGTCGGCCGTGTCGAAGTATCGCTTGGCGATGCGATCCTCTCCGAAGGTTCCTGGGGTCATCTTGACGCAAGCATCTGCTGGCAGCGCGGTGGAAGAGGAAGTGAGGTTCATACGCACCGCGGTGCATTCTAGCCGCCCGGCATTGTCGTAACCGTATTGCGTGATCGAATACCGCGTCGTGCCGTCGGTGGAGATCTGTGATGAAGCGATTGCGCGACCAAAATCATCATACGTGGTCTCGGCGACGGTATCGACTGTAAAATTGTTCCAGTCGGTGTTGCTCGTGCCGGTGACATATCCACTTTCGGAGAGCGTCACCTGGCCATCCGGATTATAGGTGAGGCGAGTCGCCGGGCGCTGGAGGCTCCCGGCGCCGTCCGGGTCGGGCGAAATGACTCCCAGGACCTGCCCGGCATTGTCCCGCCGATATGTGGTGACATCGCCGTTACCCGCAAGAGGACCATTGATCGTCTCGACATCGCCGAGCTCGGTGTAGGAGAAGCTTGTGGTCGAAACGAGCGTGTTGTTGCCTGCTCGGCGCGTCACCGATACGGGGTTCAGGTTCGGGGCGATGTTCGCATCATAGGCGATATCGGTGTTGGCCTCGTCCGCGCTATTGGGGCAGAGTTCCTGCGTCCGACAAGCGCGAACGTTCGATGGCAATGTCAGAGATGTGGTCTGATTGACGAGCGCACCTGAAGAATTCCTGGTCTTGGCCGTGCGGCTCACATAGGAGATGTGAGTAATGGTTCGGTCACCATCGTTGTTCGGCGGGCTCTCGATACGAGTGATTCCGCCATGGGTCGCATCATAAAAATAGTTTGATGTCGCTGAACCTGCGCTCGTCGTGGAAATGGGTTTGTTGCAGGTAACTGGGTTCGCACAGGAGACTGGGAAAGCAGCGGTTGAAACGATGTCCGCCAATCCGGAGCCGGGCTCTGCGATCTGGCGAACCTCGGTGACGTTTCCGCGGGCATCGTATGTGTATTCGGTGCGCTGGCCTTCAGGTTGAACGCTTGCCTCCAATCGGCCATCAGCGTCGTACTCATACGTTCTGGCGTTGTTCTGAGCGTCGAGGATGTAGGTGACAACACTTTGTGTTGAGTCTGTGGCGGTAGCTCGAAACCGTCCGAGAGAATCGTTTGAGTTCGAAGTGAGGCTGGAGCCGAGTACATCCCAGGTGTAGGTGCGAGTGTAGCTGCCTTGGTACTGGATCGAGGAGACCCGGTCGTTTCCATCGTAGCTGATGACAACACCATCGGTCGTTTCACTCGGCCGCTTCACACCGGTAAGGCGATCCGAAGAGTCGCTCCGAAAGCGCGAGGTGCGACCGAGGACGTCGGTCACGGTTTCGAGCGTATCGGAGCCCGAGTATGAGACATCGTAGCTGAGCGATGGCCAGCCATTCGACGGCGTGCAGGCCCCGGTCGGATCGCAATATTCTTCGGCGTTATTAATAGCCGTTACCTTTGTAATCCGATACCAAAGGTTAGTGTTGGATGCGGAGTCTGCTGCGTATTTGAAACGCAATTGATATGATGCGTTGTTTGTGACTGATTGGAGCCTCACTACATAGACATCCACAAAAGTCCCCGGTGAAACTTCAAAAGCGTAAAGATCGTTTACATAGTGCAGTGTAGTTTGCTTGCCGTCCGGGCTTGTGATGGTTTCCGCCAATGCGTCTGCGGTGCCGTAGTAACTCTCACCGTTATTAACGTACGATTCCTTGAAGACGATCTGCGTGCCGTCGCGACTGGTGTATGTGTGGGTGCCGGTCGACCAATTGTGGGCTATCGTCTCGCCAGTACCCTGATCGGCAGCATAAACCGTCCCATTCCATGTGAATGTCTTCCTCGTGCCTCCCCAGTTGATCGCCGCGTTCGGATTTCCTGACTCCATTTCCAGGGAAATCATATAATTGTGCCGCCAGCCATTCCCCACCCGGGTACGGGTATGGGTCAGTCCATTCGCGCCACCAATAGAAACGCTCGAAGAAGGTGTAACAATCTCGCCTGTCGCCAAGTTTACTCCATGCTCGTCCAACGGAAGGCGAATTTCGGGGGGGTCCACAGTTACGGTTTGAGCCAAGGCGGGGGCTGTCACAAGAGTGGTGGGTGCCAGGATGGCAGCGGTCGAAAGAAGAGCGTGTTTAGCCTGCATATTGATCCTCGGATCGAAGGGAATTCTGGGAAGGTGGAAACGAATTCAGCCGACGAGATTCACTCGGTGGAAGACTGCCCGCGCTGCCAGCGCCCGGCGATTACCTGCGCGTTGGCGCATAGCGTGGCAGGTCTTTCGCCAAGTGCCCGCTCAAGTTGGTTCTGGACAGCTTCGTTGCCTTTCGACGCAAGCTCACAAATCGTGTCGCGATAGCGCTTCACCTGCCCTTGCTGCCCGAGCTTGGCCTTGGCGCAGTCGACGATCGAGAAGCCCTTCGCCTCAAGTCCCGCAACCGATCCTTGGACGGCGAGGATATGGAAGGGCTTCCCGCGCTGTTCCGGTCTCACTTGCGCAACGGCATCATGCGGCCGGGCCATGCAGATCGGTGAATTCTGGTCAGAGCCGGGTGCGTCGTTGCCGTCTAGCCCTTGCGCCCGGGCGGGCATCGCGAGCGATACGAGTAGCGCGAATAAGGGAAAGACAATTTCAGAATTATTGCGAGTGGCCATTGGCGGCTCTCCAGTCAGTGGCAGGATTGGAAGCTGTGGCTAGGGTTACTCTGGTGGCAGCCCGCCACCCAAGCACGAAGTCGTCAAAACGGAGAGGTTCGCCGTATCGGTTGCACCCAATGAATCTTGGACTGTGTAGGAAAATGTTGAGGCATCGTGCATCGGGCCAAAACGAAATGAGATCGTCCCTTCGGAAAAGGAGAGTAAAGTCGCGCTGCCGGAGGTTTTCACGACCGATGTAAGTGAAAGCGGATAGTCTCCATCCGGGTCGCTATCATTGACAGTCACGTCGATCAGCCGGAGCGAATTGCATTCGCCGCTAGCCGAATCGTTTACCGCATTGGGAGGATTGTTCGACGGGGGCGGCGTCGGGGTTGGCGTTGGAGTGGGCGTCGGAGTTGGCGTTGGAGTGGGCGTCGGGGTTGGCGCAGCACATGCCGGAACCGAACCATCATTGCGCGTTTTGAACTCGGTGCGATTGCCCATCTCGTCGTAGCAGAGCGTGCGGGTATCATCGTTGTTCGTTCCGCCTGACACTTCAGTCGTAGTAAGGCGCCCAAGAGCGTCGTAGCCGAAATCTTTGGTTTCTTGTTGAGCCTGAACGCTCGTTGCTAAGATCGTTGCCAGCGCGCCAATACTCGCCGAGCAAATCAATTGGAATTTCGCCATCCTGTCCTCATGTGTTCTGACCGAATGCTAAAGGAATGACATTCAGACACCACACAATGGTCGATTGAATTATCTGGACTGGTCAATGACTTATTGTCGACATATTTTGAAATATGGGTGATAATTCGCGGAATTCTGCGACTTTCGAATTCTCAGACTATAGAATTTATTAAGGGGCCTTGGACTGCTCGGTGGGTGGAATAGCGCGGTTCTACTCAAGGAGATTGCCATATTTGGCTGCACCTTTCCGGAATCCTCGCCCTTTCTGAATACTATCTGCAGCAATTACTCGACTTCATCGCAGGACAGAGCAATCCCCTGCATCGTGAGAAGCAGACCTGACCGCATTGCAGACCTGATGGAACTGTCCCAGTCGGACCTTCTCGATCTTTGGTCCGATCTCTTCAGACAGCCTGTGCCCTCGCTTCCGCTGAACATTCTGCGCTTGCTGGCTGCTCACCGCCTGCAGGCGAGCCGCGCTGGCAAGCTCAAGGTCAGTGTGAGACGAGAACTCGAGCGCTTGGCCAAAGACCGAGAAGGCGCGTCAGCGGGCAAGCCCGCCTCGCCGCGGGTTTCGCCGGGCACCCGCCTGGTGCGCGAGTGGAACGGGCAGACGATCCTGGTCGAAGTCCTCGAGCATGGGCTGCGCTATGATGGCAAGGACTGGAACTCGCTTACCGAGATCGCGAGAGCCGTCACCGGAACCCATTGGTCGGGGCCGCGCTTCTTCGGGCTGCACAAGCGTGGCTGAGCCGATCAAGCGCTGCGCGATCTACACCCGCAAATCGACAGAGGACGGTCTCGAGCAGGAGTTCAACAGCCTCGATGCGCAATATGAGGCCTGTGCAGCCTATGCGCTGAGCCAGCGGCATGAGGGCTGGGAGGTGATCGAGGCTCGCTATGATGATGGCGGCTACTCGGGCGGCACTATGGAAAGGCCCGGCCTGAAGCGCCTCCTGGAGGACATTGAGGCGGGCCTCATTGATATCGTGCTGCTCTACAAGATCGACCGGCTTACCCGCAGCCTGTCGGACTTCTCGCGGATCGTCGATGTGCTCGACAAGGCCGAAGCGAGTTTCGTCAGCATTACCCAGGCGTTCAACACCACGACCAGCATGGGCAGGCTGACGCTGAACATGCTGCTCTCTTTTGCGCAGTTCGAACGCGAAGTCACCGGCGAACGGATCCGCGACAAGATCGCGGCTTCGAAGAAGAAGGGACTATGGATGGGCGGGCCGGTGCCATTGGGGTACCGGGTCAAGGACCGCAAGCTCGTCGTGGTGCCCAAGGAGGCCGGAGAGGTGCGCCATATCATGCAGCGCTACCTTGCGCTCGGGACCGTTCCCGCGCTGGCCCAGGAGCTCGAGCGCGAAGGCTATCGCACCAAGGCGCAGAAGCGCGCGAGCGGACCGCACAAGGGCGGGTGCCTTTATCGCCGCGGCACGCTCTATCACTTGCTCGCCAACCCGATCTACCGCGGGAAGCTCAAGCACAAGGGCGAGGTGTTCGAGGGCGAACACGAAGCGATCGTCGATGAGGAGCTGTGGGATAGCGTCCAGTTCAATCTCAAGGAAAACGCCTCGGGCTCATCGCGCCGCAAAGGCACCAAGCAGCCCAGCCTCCTGATAGGGCTGGTCCAAGACGAGCATGGAAGAGCGATGACCCCGAGCCATTCGGGCAAGAGCCGAAAGACGCAGCGCTATCGCTACTATGTCACACGTGCCGACCAGCTAGTCGACCATCCTGCCTGCCGCGTGCCTGCCAGCGATCTGGAGCAGCTGGTCTGCGAGCATCTTGCGGCGCAACTGCGCGATGATGGCTGGCTTATGGATATCGCCGGGCCGCTTGCCGCGGACGCAGCGGCGCTTCGGGCCGTGCGTGAAAAGGCCGGACGAGCCGCGACGGATCTGGAGAGCGGCGATGCCGCGACCCGAGCTGACGTTATATCCACGCTGGTCGCCACGGTGGCGTGTGCGCAAGACGGCGTGACGGTCGAACTCGATGCCCAAGCGATCGCGCAACGCTTCGATCTGGGCGAGAATGCGCCTCGCACCCGTTTCCTGAGACTGCCAATTCCTGCGGTGAAGATGCGCTCGGGGCATCAGTTGCGGCTGGTGGTTCCCGGCCGCGAGGAGGATGAGCCCGCTCCGCCGAGGCACGACAAGAAGCTGATCGCGCTTGTGCACGAGGCGCTGGAAATGCGCGACGTAGTTCTAAGCCAGCCTGAGCGCTCAATGTCGGCGATCGCCAAGGACCTTGGCAAATGCCGTACGCGGTTGACCAAACTCGTAGGCATATCCTGCCTCGCGCCCGATATCATTGAAATCATCGTCGAGGGGCGACAGCCGATTGGCCTGACTAGCAAGACGCTTCTTGCGAGGCCATTACCGTGGTGTTGGGATGAGCAGCGAAAGCAGTTCGCAGCGCCATGAGTTTAAGCGTCCTAGGCAACCTAGTTTGAGACTGGGTTTAAGACTCAATCGCTCCAAACGCTCAGTGAATTTCCCGCGCTCGTCCAATGGCTCTTCTGATTGCGATTGAGTATCTGCGGAATAAACTCTTCGGAATCAAAATCAGCATCGATCCACTCTGCAGAGTACTCGTATTCACATTCCGTGAAGATTGTTTTTTCGCTCATTGACCCGGGGATGGACGAGCCTCCGAGCTCCTCGCACATGAACATGACAACCAGCTCTTTGTTCTTAAACAAATCCGGCGGTTGAATGGTGCACAGCTTCTTCTCATTCAGGAAGTAATCCCAACCGTCGCGTCCTTGCTCGATCCTGTATTTGTAGGCCTTGCCCGGCAATAGTGTTCTCTTGAGGGTTGTGCCTTCTTTCGCCCCTTCAACATAGAGATAGTGTCCGGTTCGGGGCTTGGCCCTATCATCAGGCTGCGCCTGAAGGTATGTATCACTTCCAGGTCGGGATCGATCAAATTTGCGCTGGAGGTCGGCTACCTCCATCTTTCTGTAAACATGGCCGAACTGCAACCACCATGTTGGGGTCCCGGCTACTTCATTGGCGGTGCTTAGCCCTACCCAAGCGACTGACGCCGCTTCAGGTTCTTCGGACAATTCCCCTTTTCGAACAGTAATGGAGGCTGAAACACCAGTGATTAAGCTACTCGGTGAACGCAGTCGCATTCCTTGGTAGGTGCGTGTCGTCATCTTGCCCCCAAAACTTGCCACCAATTTCCCCTGACTACAGTTAATCAGGATCCATTACAATCGATCTCCATTTCCTGCTGCGGAACTATAAATATTGAAGCGTCTATCAATCCCAGCATCAAAGCCGGAAATACACCTCGGGAAACACCCTGTACTTGTCGAAACCATTCTGTTCACCGTTAGCGAGTTCAATATTCATGGTTTGCGCCTAATCGCCCAAACCAGAGTTGAAATCGCACCGATCAGCGCAGCAAGCGCGACGAGTGCGGCAGGATCCAGGACTAGCATTGTGGCCTCCGATTCGAATGGAGGTCCCTATGTTCACACATTGTTCCATGTAGGACAGGGCTAGTTTGGGAGTGTGCCCGGCTGCCCATGGATGGGAATGGGCCCTAACTGTATTTGGGAATAGCGCTCGGCAACCGCGCGCCACAATTTGGCGCCGCCCGGTTCTTCGTCAGCCTCGTAATGCTCGATCCGTTCTTGGATAAACCGATGCCCATCGGCTCCGTGGTGCTTCTCGACCCACAAGGCCATGGCCCACAGCTCCTTATCGCGCGTAAGTGACATGGTGTGATTGTCTCAGCGCAGATCCAATATGGCTAGCTGAATTCTGTCCGCGCAAAGCGGTCACGGCCTTAGCTGGAATACGCGAAGCCCCCTCAAAGACGATTGGAGTTTTGTTTAAACAATTGTGATATAGGCGTTTCTCAATCGAGGGGTCATAATGCTCGCAGGTTTGATATTGCTCATTTCTACCGTGCCGGCCGGCGAAGAATTTGCCTGCACGCCTACCGCTGTATGGGACGGTGATGGTCCGATCTGGTGCGAGGAAGGGCCGCGGGTGAGGCTATCAGGTATCGCGGCCCGCGAAATGGATGGCAGCTGCAGTGTGGGCCACCCATGCCCCGATGCCGGCGCAACCGAGGCACGTGATGCTCTCGTGCGTCTTGTGGGCGTGGCCAGGGGCTACGGAGAATACGGTCATGTCATTGTGAGTGGACCGACGATGCGCTGCGTATCCGATGGATCGGCAGGCGGCAGTCGCACGGCTGCCTGGTGTGTATCGCCTCGCGGAGGAGATCTTTCCTGTGCAATGGTGTCAGGAGGTTGGGCCGCTCGGTGGGATCGCTATTGGAAAGGGCATCGCTGCTGATGAAAGAGTGGGGCAATCAGCATAAGCGAAGAAGCTGGATGATCCAGCTGGAGTTCGCCCTGCTTCTTGGTTGCCTGATTGTGCCATTCGCTGTCGGCTTGCTGGCTTTGGCCGAGAGATCCTCTGCCTCTCACGACTATTCGGGCAAGCCGGTCTTCGGTCCTGATCCAGTCTCAGATGCATCTCCCGCACCATCAGGCGCTGGCGAACATGGAAATGCGCGGACACAGCCACGGAACATCCCAAAATGAAATCTCGAAGCAGCGACAAGCCGTTCGGGTGGGGCGCTCTTGCGGCTGCCGCGCTTGGCGGGTTCCTCTTTGGCAAGATGGGAGATGATCGCGCCTCGGCCGATCAATCATCGATCCAACCCCTCTACCAGGCCGCCCCTCAGTTCGAGAACGCGCAGCCTGACTATTCGCTGCCGGTCTACTTCGCCAATTGCTCGGCAGCTCGCGCTGCAGGTGCCGCACCGGTCAGGCGAGGTGATCCCGGCTACGCACCCCATCTTGATCGCGATCGAGATGGGGTAGGATGCGAATGAGAGCTATCGTGCCTTGCGCTAGAAGGATGCCGGTCGCGAGTGCAGGCTGACCCAAACACCACACCTTCCGAAAAAGCGCTCGATGTCGCTCGCGTACAATTCCGCGGCCACCACGGATTGGTACCGCTAACGTTCGGCAATTCTGCCGAATAACAGGGACGTATCATGAAAAAATTGGGAAGCGTAGCGCTGGCTGCGCTGCTTGCGAGCGCCAGCGGTGGCTGCGCGACTGTGCTCAATGGGACGAATGTCGATTACTCGACCGAGACCCGGCCAGAGGGGGCAACTGCAACTTTTACATCCGGTCAGGAATGCATCACACCTTGCGAACTGGAAATGAAGCGGAAGAATGACCAGCGGGTCGATCTTTACGCGGAAGGCTACAAGCCGACCTATGTACTCATTCAGTCGAAACTGGGAGGCTCTACCTTCGGCAACATTCTGGCCGGCGGCGGGATTGGTGCTGTTGTCGATGGCAGCAACGGGGCAAGCAATCGCCTCTATCCGCGCCCGCTTATCGTCCAGCTAGCCGAGGAAGGAACCGATGAAGAAGCGGTCCTGCTCGACAAGGACGGGAACGTGACCATGACCGTCAAAGAGCACAACGATTCTGTGCGCGTCGATGTCGCAAAGACGATCGGTGCCGAGCTTGCCGGGCTGGAGGCAGCTCCGAACCCCGGCAGCGAATAGGCGGCTCACCCAACGCTCAAATCTGGAAGGGCCCCAGCAGTTTGCGGGGCCCTTCCATAATTCAAAGTCTGCCAATCGGTGACCGTTGCGGAACTGCGTGCAGTGGCGGATTGACATAAACCGTGAGATAAATCTCAAGTCGGATGCGAGGCGGAAGTTGGATAACCTCGAGAATCATTTCCGTTGTCACGCGTTCAACGATGTTTTGCTTGGCCGCATTAACCACAAGAGACGTCCTGACTGCTCAACCAGCTTTCTTTTAAGGCATTGGCGCGTAAGCGTGACCAAGACGGCCCAGCAAAAAACTTGATAGGGCACATGTTTCTCACGTGACAAGTCGGAAGAATTTCTGCCAAGTCGACTGATGGGGCAAAAATCACACCTTGGAATCATCGGAGCCGGGGTTGCGGTCAAAAAGGCTCAGTCGGGCATTGGTCTCTTCGATACTGTCTCGATTACGCACCTTCCTGACTGGCACCTCGAATATCCGGGGTCGTATAACGTCTTTGATGATATCTCCGACTTAATTGCCGACTCCGGGTGCGATGGCTTGTACATTGCGACACCGGTCGCCGCCCACCAGCACCACATCCATGCCGCCCTGACGAGCAAGCTGCCGACATTGGTTGAAAAACCGATGCTGCTAAGCTCATCGCAAGAGGAACTGTTCCGCGATTATGACAAATCGAAAGTAAGGGTAGCGTTCAAGAAAAGGTATTCGCTTCCTGCCAGGCTTATCAAGTCAACAATTTCCGCCAAACCGAGGGGAGGTGCTTCATTGGCGATGCGCTGGTTCGCTCCTTACCCCGGCGACAAACACTGGAAGCTTGACAAGGCAATGGCTGGCGGCGGCATCCTGATGGATGTCGGTACGCATATGCTCGATATGGCGCGCTTTTGTTGCGGGTCTATCAATGTATCCGCGGTGCGAGAAATCAGATTTGACGCAAAGTGCGAGACTGAATCGTACTTTTCGATCACCTGCACTTCGCAATCGGGTGTCTCAATCCTGCTTGAAGGCGGCTGGGAAAGTGAAAATTCATTCCAGGAAATCAGGTTTTGGGACGGTGACTCGGCAATCGACTGGCGAAAGGATGACCAATCTACTGTGCAGAGACTAAGTGTCAGGTCTTCGGCCGGAAGGTCGATGCAGGAAGTGCGTCCCGACGAAGAGTATCGATTGATGTTCCAACAGTTTCTCGGGCTTTGCTGGGGTCAACAAGATGATTTGCCGACTTGGATGGATGGTATCGAGAACTTAAGAGCAATCGAAGAAATTTTCGAACTGGTACGCGTTCAGGGTTAGCTGGAAAATGAAGAATCTGGTGAGCATCCAATGGCCGGCGGAACAGTCCGTTACCGCTTTGGAAATTGAGTACCTGCGCCGCGCTGTGGATAGCTGCACTTGGACCCATGGCCATTTCGCCAGAGAGTTCGAGGCACGGTTCGCTGAGTGGTTGGGCGTAAAGTACGCCTTGTTGGTGCCTAACGGCACTGCTGCGGTTTCCATGTCGATACTTGCCTTAGGGTTGAGGCCGGGGGAGGAGGTGATTGTTCCCGCAATAACTTGGCCTTCGGTGATCTCGGCAATCACGTACGCGGGAGGCGTTCCAGTTTGTGTGGACATTGACCCCAACACCCTGTGCATGGACCCAAAGTACGTCGAATCCGCCATCACGGAAAAAACCCGGCTCGTCGTGGCAACTCACCTCTATGGCAGCCAATGCGCTGTCGAGGAGATTTTGCGGATTGCAGGCGAAAACGGTGTGTCGGTGATCGAGGACGTCGCACAATCTATTGGCTCGATATCTTCAGGTCGAACTTGTGGCTCATTCGGTGAAGCTGGTGCGTTCAGCCTAAACCAGAAGAAGGTCCTTGCTTGTGGCGAGGGTGGAGTAGTCACCACCAACAATGAATTCGTTTGGAGCGAGTTGCAAAGGCAGCATTTGATAGATCCTGAACGAGACTCAAATGGAAAAAGAATGCCCGGGACATACAAGGTCAGTGAGTTTCAGGCAGCCGTAGCGTTGGCCCAACTTGCCGGTCTTGACAAAAAGCTGGACGCGATAGGGCGCGGTGCTCAAGTGCTACGCGCTAAGCTCGACGAACACGGAATTGTTACACCGCAAGCCTTGCCGCCCGAGGTCGGTAGGCAAAGTTACTACAATTTTGCGTTTCATTGCCCGAAAAGAGTTGACCGAGCCGAAATAGAAAGAAAATTTCTCGAGGGCGCGAACCTAAAAATCCGTCCACCCTACAGGCCCCTTCCGCGAGTGGCCGACTTGTTTGCTAACAAGGCCCAAGGATCGCATCATGTCCGGAAGCTCAAGGAGGCAAGAGTGCTCGCAGCAAACGCCGCATATGATTGGCGTTCCTACCGCATCCCTTTCGCTTGCCTTCTGGCTGACGACGAAACGATAGTTCAGCTCGCAGAGTTCATATCGAGGGTATTTGAGGAACAGACACGTGCCGCATAGTGTGCGATTCGTTTATCTCATTTTTGCTTTTGCGTTTGTGCTTGCAGCAATCGCCGGCGTCCTCGTTTTTTTTGAAAGAGGCGGGGAGGCCGAGTTCGATATTCTCGGTCAGGAGTTCTCATCCACGAACGTGGGTCTCGCGTTTTTGGTTCTTGCCAGCCTCGTCTTTGTCTATAATGTTTTCTTTATCAGAAAGATCTTGTCGAGCGAGGCCTCGCCAATTCTTCCTAGTGCGAATGACGAGCTCATCGGTTGGGACGAGATGGTTCGCGGAGTTGACGATCTGGTTAGGCAGTTGACATCCTCAGGTGGCTTCCGACCGGACCTCGTAATTGGCATTTGCGGCGGCGGATTGGTTGTTGCCGATATTCTTGCGAAGCGCTTGGGGCACGTCCCATGCGTATCGCTCTGGGCAAGTCGACATACAAGTAGCCTCGCTTCTGCATTTTCGGGCGAGGCAGAGGCAGTCAATCGGATAGATTGGAAAGCTATCGTTACGTCGAACAAGGTCAGAAGAATTCTTGTCGTCGACGATGTTGTTTATAGCGGCAAGACGCTCCGAGACGGGCAAGAACTCATTGCCAGATCCTTGCGTTTCGTTGATGGTGAAGCGCCTGACATCAGGACAGCATGCTTTTTCCAACTTCGTAGTGCCGGATTCAACGCAGACTTCCATGTCTCGTCTGATGCAAGCAAGCGTAAAATGCTGCCTGTTTCCGATCGCGTAAGGTCATGAGCATTCTCGCGCTACGGCTGAACGATTTATGAGCAGATCGGAATAGATTGATCTTCCAAATGTGCCGACTCTATCCGCTAGACCCAACTGTTTGCTGAAACCTCATATTAGCAAATTTTTGGGCCGAAAGCAGTCACTGCCCAGAACTAGCGGCAACGCCTGGAATTGAGCCGAAAGCGGACTTCCCGTTTCTTCTTTGCGTGACTTAAAATCGAGGTTTGGCACTCGACCAAGTTGCGGATGCTGGTTCACCAGCACGGCAAGCGCCAAGCATCGCTTGGTCTGCAAGAGTGCGGCGAGGTGAAGTTTCAAGTCGCATCAGGGGACTTTGGCAGAATGCTAGCCTCGCTAGCGCGCTTAACATAGCATTGCCAGGATCCGACGACCAATAAGCAACCGAGGGATCTTTTGGCAGTCACAGCGATCATTGCTGATGACTGCACCTTCATGCACAAGGCCATAGCGGACATGTTGGATGACATGCGCGATTTCCATGTGGTAGCTATCGCCAAAGACGGGCCGGACGCCGTTGCGTAAGATCAAGAAATAAAACCCCCGCCCAAAAATCGCCAAGATTTGCCCATAGCAGGCAAGGAATACTGCTTACACTAGGTTCGTTGCCAGCGAGGACTAGCAATGAAATTGGCTTTAGGATGTACAGCGTTACTATTTCTCGGTGGTTGTGCGACCAGCCCCGGCCTGATCTCGGAACCAGTGCCGTACCGGGAACTCATCCGCCACATAAAGCACGACGTCGGGACCTACGTGTTCAAGCACCAGTCCGACCCCGTCGTGATCGTTCCAGAAGACATGCGTGGAATTGGCCCCAATGGACCTATGCCGCTGACCGCGGCAGAGCGAGATAGCGCCCGGCAGGCGGCGCTCGAGATGGCGAGCGGACTGCCAAACGCCAGGGTCGCGAAGAGCGATGAGATTTGCGGCGAGCAGGTGTCCTTCGAAATCGAGTCCGTCCAGATCACGGTGGCCAACCAGGTCGACCGCTCCGGAACCTTCGGCGGAGGGTTCGCGCTCGAGGTAGCCCCGGTGAAAGTCAGCGGCTCGGGCAAGGTAACCAATTCATTGAAGGACACCGTCGCCACCTCGCTCACGGTCTACCCGGCAGAACAAATCATCGACTCACAGCCGCCGCCATCGAAATACTTCGTTGGCACCCCCATCAACGACACGCTCGAGGCGCTTGCAAGCGACCTCGCGGCCACGGCTAACACGAGGCCCTGCTTCGAGTTTCGCCCGGATACCAAAGGCTCGGTGAATACACTCACATGGACCTTCATCGTCTCCAGTAAGGCCGAGACCGGCGGCAAGCTTAGCCTAATCCTCTTCTCGACCGAGGCATCGCGTAGCGAGGCCACGTCGAACAGCAACACGATCAAGATCACGCTACGGCCGAACGGGGCCTTCGGCTCCTGAATGCCAAGCACCCCGGCAATCAATTTCCGAGATCCTCAGGGGCGAACATAAATGAATTGGAAGACGATTTCTCTCACGTGCGGGCTACACCTGGTGTTGACGGGAGGCGCGGTGGCGCAGGAACCGGGCGAAAGCGACCGTGCGCCAACCGAGGGAGAAGAGGTCTACGGCGGCGACTACGTCCCCACGCCCCCTCCGGACCCGGGCATGCCCCTTTTCGCCGGGAAACCAAGAGCGGGAATCTCGATGTCGCCGCTCCTGTCGCAGCTGGACCAAGAGGAATTGCTCAAGATCGTGGAGGCGTCGTCGGCCGAGCCGAGTGTCAAGGCGCTAGAGACCGGCGATGACGTCGCGCGCGGGCTCTCCGCCGTGAGCGCGAGTATCCCCTTACGGAAGGGACTAGAGAGCCAACTCCCGGCGCGCCCAATGGCTCCGGCCGAATTCCAGCCTGAACCTTTGGACGACGAACAAGCGGCTGGAGAGATGACTGTGCATTTCGTCTACACCGGCCAAGGGGACGGTGCGATCCTCGAGTTCTCGTGCGGCGTCGCGGTGATCGACGTGGGCGGCGAATTCGGTAGGCAAGAGGGGGCGACAGACGGGGGGCGGTTGTTTGCCGAGTACTTGGACGGCTTCTTCAATGACCGACCACAATTCGACCGCACGATCGATGTCCTTTTCTTCACCCATCCACATGCCGACCACATTATCGGCGAGCAGGACATCCGCGAATGGGAAGGAGAACCGTTCAAAGTGCGCAACTTCGTCGACAATGGACATACTGCGGAAAGTGGTAGTGCAGGCCGCCAGACGCGTTTCCGTGACTGGGTGGCTGGTCAAGGCGGCGACTATACTGCGGTGAGCCTCGACCGGCAGGTCACTGCAACCGGTGTCACGAACTCGGTCATCGATCCCCTCGAATGCGAGAACGTCGATCCCGTCATCACGGCTTTCTGGGGCAGCCAGGACAGTTTCTCGGGTGACTATCGGAACCCAAATAACCACAGCCTAGTCATCCGCGTGGACTTCGGGGAAGCCTCTTTTCTCTTCACCGGTGACCTCGAGGATGCCGGGGAAGCCGACTTGCGCGAGGAGTTCTCGGGGAACTTGGAAGTGTTCGACGTCGACGTGTACCAAGTTAGCCATCACGGCGCTGACCGAGACACTTCGCAAGAGCTCCTGGAAATCATGACACCACGGATCGCGGTAATCTCGATGGGGCGGCACGAAGCACGGGTTAGAGGAACCGCCTGGGACCACGGGCACCCAAGGAGCCAGGTCGTGGAGTTGCTCGCAGCTAGCGTCACGGATAGCCGGGACCAAAGCGGTCAATTCCATGTTTTCGAAAATCAGGAAACCGAGCCAGTGACGGTAGAAGTCGAGAAGGCCATTTACGCGACGGGTTGGGAAGGAACCCTTAAGATCGCTGCGACCTCGAGTGGCACGTACTCCATCGAGCGTGACGGCTTCGAAGACTAGGCCCTTCTGGGATCCAGTGAACCCCTCCGGCCCACTCGTATGCGATGTCGATGAAGCCGGGTCTGAAAGGGATTCTTAGTGTTCGCGGGCCAAGGTTCGAATGCGTGGGTTGGGCCCAATTTCTGCAACAAGAGCACCCCGAAATGCGACCGGAACGGAGTGATCGCGAGTTCAGCAAGATCAAGAAGCGCGGCATTCGCAACAAGTTTGTCGCGATTTTCGCGGTGATGAGCGCAGCCTTCGTTGCGACCTAGCCAGCTAACGACCGAGACTGGGGCGCTTTGCAGACCAGAAATCTTGGGCCGGAAGCGGTCGGTCCGCTTTCGGCCGGGGTCTCTCAAGAGCCGCCTGATGACGCGCCTTCCAACTTGCCTCCAGCTAGGATTAGAGCTGGCCGGTCAACTTGTACACCTGAGTGATCGAGCATTGGCCCTAAGCCAAGCATTCGCCTTCGTTCTAGCCCCTCAACCAATTGGTGGACCACTGGGGGCGCGGCATACAATCTTGCGAGCAAGTTTTTCGCAAGCCTGACCCATCAGCGTACTCCTCCCATGGATAGGGTTTCCTATAGTCAACTTTCATTTTGCCTAAAATCGAAGGCCTGCCTGCAGTCTCGGAGGAGGCCTAGTCTTTTGAGGCGAGGCTCGATAGCCCGCCAGTCGTTCCCCATGACGCGGTTGACTTGCGCCAGATGTGAGGCGACCGATTTGGTTGCGGTTGTATGCTGTTCTTCCGCCTGACCCGACTGCCATTTCGCGTTCAAGTATCGGACTGCCCGATAGGTGAGCCCGTCAATTCCCATCCGGTCGACTGCCTGCTTATCGGTGTCTTGGGCCAACCGTCGTAAAACAGAATAGCAAAGAATGTTGTCAAAATAGTCCAGCGAAATAGCTTCGTCTTGCTCGAAGGTCTTTAGTTTGAGCGCTCCATGCTCTCCTGTAATCTCAACCCAGGCCTCCAACGTTGCTTCGAGATCTTTTGACCGAGCCTTCCTGCAAAGTGCTTTGCTTGCCAGGCCGTCGCGATGGACGATGCAGTTACGTACTGACTGATAGTAGTCGAAAACTGGTAGACTAAAGGCAATGGCCGAAGTGTCGAACCCTTGCCTTTCGTAGATCATCTCTACTGAAGCCCGGGGGCTATCTAGATCATCATCTATGTTCTCAAGTGGCGGTAGCCGCACATCCGATCGAGAATCAATCAGGCTAGCTGCGCTAAGCAATTCAGCATCGACGTCTACCAAGTACTTATCGAATGAGGAGAAGCTCTTGGCAATCCCCAGACTCGCAATCTCTGCATAGGCATTGTGGGCTATATCCTCTGTAAATTGTGGCTCGGTGCCCCATTTTTCCGATATCGATGCGACCCTATTCCAAAGCACACTCGCTGGCGTCCCGTTCCCGATCTCATCTTTGAGGATCGCGAGACCTACACTTGCAACCTTCGATAGATTTCCAAACGCCTCATGTGATCTGATGAAATGCCGCAATGAGTTCGTATTTGCGAGCGAAAGGTTCAAGTCTGCCACTGAGAGAAACTCCGGAAAATTTTGGGATCCAGCCACGGTGCATGTGCAGCTTCATTTAGGCAGCATTGCTTCTGGTCACAAAACAAAGCCGCAGACCGTCCAAGGTCTAACTAGGAATTGCGTGACAATGCGAGAGTTCTAGTCGATGCCGGTCGCTCTTCGTCGCACCAAATGAGCTGCACGCCGTCCGGCTCTCTGTAGAGCAGCGAATTTTGAGTTAGGCGCCTTCGATAGTGTCGTTAGGAACGCTTCGGCTTATGCGCTCAGCAATCGAGCTCGTCCACGCCGGTCGACTACTTCGCGAATCTCTCTCTTCACAAGCTTGGGCAGGTCGAATGCTTCCCATTCCTCACTCGCTAGGAATTCAAGAGCTTGTTTTTCGTCGAGGTCTTCTCTTGATAAAAACTCATTCACCTCGATTGCGCTTGTTCGGGACAGGCCAAGGCCGAGGAACGATAGCAAGGTGGAGGTGTTGACACCAAACTCGAGGTATAGGTCAAAGGGCAGATCCGACGGGAAGTCGGACACACGCCCGAGCTGATCATAGTGAAACCGCAGAAGGTCCAGGTAGGCCGACAGATATTTGGGAGCCTTAAAGCGCGCAAACTCTTCGACAAAACGCATCGTATTACGAATGATCTTGGCGTAGTTGACGTCTTCGGTCTTTTCTCTTTCCCGCTGGATTGCACCGCTTATCATCATACCGAGCTTCTTGCCCCTGATCCAATCACGCGTTGTATATGCGGCCGCCCATTGTAGCGCCTCGCCTTGGAAGACAGGAGCCAAGGTGCTGTCGATTATGGCAAACACCGATTTGAGACCTTCCACGATGTCCTCATCGCCTGGATAGGGGGGCAGCAGATAATCAAGTGGGCCTTCGTGGCGTTCGAAGGTGTTGAGAAGCGCTTGCATAGAAAGCGCGGTGATCCCGGGATGGGCATTTACTATCGCCTCAGGCACGACAATTTCGCTCAACGATGCGCTGAGAGCTGAATCCAACGCTTCGATTTGGTCATTTGCTGCGCGCAAGACCGAGGGTGCATTGGAAATGGTCTTGTTGCGGGTAAACCACGCCATCAGATAGGCTGAAACAGGTTCGAGGCGCTCGTCGAACTGGGCTCCTTTCGATCTGGAGCGATCAGTTATGTAGGCAGCAAGGTCTTCTGGTTCGCTTAGCACAACGTCTGTTTCTCTGGCGATCGGGTATGCAGTCTTCTCCGGCACACCGTGTGGCCAAGCTTGCTCTACGTGCGGGTCGACGCACACGATGTTGCCATGGAAATCGGCTCCCCAGCGGCCAGCGCGCCCGGCAAGATTCCAAAAATCCTGCGGCGTCATGTGTTTGCCTTTGCCCTTGGTGGGGCCCCGCATAACGATTGTCCGACAAGCGAGATTAACACCCTCGACCAACGTGGAGGTGCAAACCAGAAAACGAATTTTGCCAATCCTGAACAGTCGTTCAATCTCATTGCGCAGGATCGTCGGCATGTTCCCATAGTGGAAGGCGACACCGCCCTTGACCAGTTTCACCAGCAAATATCGGCTATGAATTGCGCTCTGGCAGAAGTCTGAAAGGTCCTGAAGGTCCTCGTCGATCGGATCGTCAGGCAACTCATCCATCGCAAGAAGACCGTCATAGATTTGTTGGGCAACCTTCTCTGCATCGGCAGCACCGTTCGCATAGACCAAGGTGCCATTTTCATGTCGTCCCAATGCTAGTGCCACATATGACAGACGCTTCGCATTGTTAGCCGGTCGCTCATGTAGCCTGATCGTGCCTACCAACTCGTCACTATCGCGATCTTCAAAGAGTGATAGCGTCCATTCTTGGGGTTTTCGATAGACCTGCCTAGCCAGAACAAGGTTCTGGGTGACGGTCGGGGTAGTTCCGGGCACTACTGATTTGGATGCAAATTCTGGCGCGTCATCGAGGAGAATTTCTGGATTCTTGGCATGCGGTGTCAGAAAGACAAATCGGCAGCTCTCATTTGCCCTAACTGTTCGCTCGATCGCATCTTGCAGAATAACCCCTCGACTTCCATCATTCAGCTTCTGTGCTTCATCGACAATTTCGATGTCGATCGCCGGGGGCTCATCGAAAGCATTCAAGAACAGGTGCAGCCGCTCTTGCGTGAAGACCAAAATCGTGGGGACAGTGCGGTCGCCGAGCTGTTTGATGGGCAAGGAGGCTATCCTTAGGTCAGTAAGTGCAAACCCTTGGGCCAACTCCAGAAGTTGCTTTTCGATTTCGCCGACCAGTGACCGGGTCGGTGCGAGGAAGACACCCAAGCGACATCTCTCCTCCTCAACTTCACGAAGAAACCAATTGAGGACAAGATAAGTCTTGCCAGCCGCTGTGGGCGCGGTGGCCGATGTCCATTCTGCATCGTTGAGGTTCGACCAAAAATCGAACTGAAACTCACTGCCATTGATCGCGGTCTTATGATTGACCGCTATGGTCGTCTCCAACTCTCGCCTCGTCTTCAGAAGGAGTTCGGCTACCCCCAGACGAGATTGCAGGCCCTGGTGGATCAGACTTCGATCAACGGCCAAATCGACCGTGCGTCGGTTTGACAACTGCGATAGCACCACCGCACCTGCATCGCGGATCAGAGCTGTTGGCCCGTATACTAAGGCTGCCTGCGCAATCATAAGCGCAATCTCTTGTTCCGACCGCGCATCGCTTTCAGCCAGGATGCTCGAGGCCAGTAGCAGTCTTGCCCAAGCTGGCGAGTACGAGCCTGGCCCGTCTGAGTCCAAAGGCGGGGCGATGACATCGGGACCAAAACAACGTCGGGCGCTCCAGCGCCTAAGTGCAGCGATCTCGTGAACGATACCCTCGTTTGACAAGAGCCATGTGCTTAGCTCGGACGTTTTCATTTTTCGCCCCGCAGCATTTTCAGGAATGTCTCGCGGAACTCTTCAACCGACCGGAGCGGCACACAGATGAAATGGACATCAAAGTTCGACAGACCTTCCTTTTCGATCCGTTTACCGACGTGATTCTGCCACTTTGGGACTTCCTTCAAAAGCGCGGTTTCGATCTCTTCCCATACCCCTGACTTTCCCTCCGCCGGAAATTTGTCGAAATCGAAACCGACCAATGCGAAGCCGCAAAGTCGCAACTTTTTGGCGTCCGAATGGTCCGGATTGAAGAAACGTTTCAGCGCTCTGACCGCGGTTGGATCGGTAAGATCAGCGTATTCGTTGATTAGAAAGATATCGCGTGCGTTGCTGGCATCGTCGCCGAATTCTTCCCTTAAGAATGGGCCGAGCGAACTCAGACAATCGGTAATGGCAGAGGTAGGATTGTCATATAATTTAGACTCTCCCCAATAGACATTCAGAAACCCCTCATCATCCGCGGAAGCATAGACCCCGTCCGCGCCGTGATAGTGCATTGAAGTCGACGTCTTCAGGCTCATCTTGCAGAGTATCTGAGAGAGTCCGAAAACGGCTTCAGCGAGAGCAAAGAGAAGGAACTCACCTCCTTCGCCAGTTTTTTCGAGCTCGGTAAAGGCGTTGCGTGCCTCCGTTTGCAGCTTGACGACAGCAGCAGTTGAGCCGGTCTCGTTCATTTCCTTCTGTGCGGCTTCAATCCGCTTTCTGGGGATTGCATAGTCAATGACACGGTCCATCAGAAACCGAGCCAATGGTTTTGGCTTCATTCGTCCATGCGCATCGAGTGACGGAGCATAGCAGTGGACCTTTGTTTTGGTCCCGTTGATTAGAAGATCCGCATCGAAGACCTGCAGGTGAGCGTCTGTGATTTTTGCCCCGCCGCGAACAGCCTTAAGCAGTCGCTCTTGAAAACCCGGATCAAAGTCCGTGCTTTCACTATCCGCTGGCGGTCTTGTAGATGCGGCAGAATCCATAGTGAAGTTCAATCAAGACTCTCAAAATTTCGCAACGGGTTATTTCGACTTGTTCCCGAAAGAGCCATCCCCGACAGCTCAATTGTTTCAAGTCGATAAACCTTAAGAAGCTCAGCACTAGAAAGATTAGAGGAAGGTATGACCGAAGATGCAGCAGGCCGAGACGAGTATTATGTCATCCCTGAAGAAGCGCTCTCCTATCTTCCTCGCGAGTGGCGCGAGCAGCTTCAGACAATGGCTGACGATGGTCGCGCCATTCTAAAGTCGGTCGATAGTGAGTTATCACAACTTTCACGGCTAACGATCGCATCCGTAAATCTCGTCACGCTGAAGCATATCAAGGAACGGCTGACCGAGTACCGATTTGCACCGACGATGGAGGCGATCTTCGAAAATGAGATGCTGGTTACCGCCTTTGTCGTAACCTACGCCAGATTGCAGCAAGGCGGCGTAGGTAGCGGTTTTGCAAGAGGCGCACTGCCTGAACACCTTCGCAGTTTTCACGACGAGATTTTGGAACTGAGGAACAAACGGTTCGCCCACAACGCAGGACATCACACCATCAAAGAAGCGATGGAGATCAACTTCCGAGATGGACGGTTCGAGGTTCAACTCGGATCTGAAGTCCGGATACAGATAGGCGGCGCTCCCGAATGGCAAGAGCTTGTAGACTTTCTCGACGGTCTAGTTGCCGACCGTATGGACAGAGTCATTGCTAAGCTCACCGAGAAGACCGGCTCTGATTGGTCGCTGCCGAAAGGGCCGGCACCTGAAGAGATTGAACGATCCGAATAGTGTCACATGACAGTATTGAGCGGGCGCCTCACTGCAGCATAGATTAGCGGCAGCTATTGGACGCGTGCTAGTCGATCTCTCGAGCCCGACTTTGGGGCGCAAAGCGGTCATACGGACCAGTTGCAGTCTGGCTTACAGAACACTGAGAATTTGAGGGCGAAATTGTGAGACTCAGTCCACTTGGACGCAGAGTCTCTGACTGCAACTGAAATATCTGGGCCAGCAATAAGGCGCAGAACCGCGCCATTCCGCCGATCGCATCCCGCGAGACTGCATTGCAGTCTGAAGATCGGGACTGTGTGGTGCGGTCGAGAAGACTCGAACTTCCACGGGCGTTAGCCCACAACGACCTCAACGTTGCGCGTCTACCAGTTCCGCCACGACCGCACTCGGGAGATTCGGGCCGCAAACCATGTGCCGCCCTCGGTAGGAGCGCGCCACTAGCAAGGGGCGTGGCGCGGTGCAAGAGCTTTGACGAACCGAGTGCACCCTCGGCGCTTAACTGGGCGACCACCCGATCTCGACCACTCTTGCCGCAGGCGGTATGTCGGCGATGGCTTCGGTGACATTGAGCGCTTCGCCGGGATCCAGTTCGCGCTTTGCCGGGACGATCACCCAATTGGCGACCTGGCGTTCGCGTTCGTCGCGGAAGACGACCAGCAGACTCGGGACCGACACGGTTTCGCGGCCCGAATTCGTGATCGTACCGCGCACCCGGAAAATCTCCTCGCCGGTGTCGAGCGTTTCCGGGCGCTGCTGCCCGGGAGGAAAATCGAGCGTGAGGTCGGGCTTGCCGATGCCGAAGGTCGGACGCTGGAATGGCGCCCAGTCGGGCATGCCGTAATAGTTGACCGCGAATACGGTCCCGGTGGCCAGCAGGGCGAAAGCCGCTGCGGCGAGGGTCCACATCTTGAGCGGATTGCGGCGTGCGCGAAACGGCGGGACGTAATCGAACTGCGAAGGCTCGTCGTCGTAATCCTCGTATTCGCGCTCCTGGATAGCGCCTTCGTCTTCGAAGGGATCGGCTTCGGGATCGAACGACCCCGGTTCGGACTCCGCCTGTTCGGCGGCGACGGGTTCTTCGGCAACGGGTGGCGGTGCAGGAGGAGGCGCAGGAGCGGGTTCTTCGCTTTCCGTCTCCGCTGGGGGCTTGTTCATGCCCTGGCGCAGGGCCCGCGCGGCCAGTCCGCTTGCAGCCGGTGCCTCTTCGCCGACCGCCTCCTGCCTGTCTCCGGTCTGCCAGTGGCTGACCGAGGGCCCGGCAGCGGGATCGGCAGGCTCATCGGTTCGCGGTGCGGGTGCCGGAGCGGGCGCAGGCGGTGCCGCCGGTGTGGAGGCTGGCTGTACCGCGGAATCATCCGCCGTCTGCGTCAGGTCGAGCGGTGGTGGATCCTGAAACCAGCTGTGCTTGCACTTGGCGCAGCGCACCGTACGACCATCGGTGCCGATCGCGGCATCCGGCACGACATAGCGGGTCGAGCAAGCGGGGCAGGATATGATCATCGCTTCTGTGGCATTATAGCAGGTGGTTGGCGGCACAAGGGGAACGGCTTCCGATAGGCGCAAATCGCCGCTTTTTTCCACATTGCATCGCCTCTGTGGGGCTTACTCCCATGATACGCTTCCCCCATTGGAAGGTCGCTGATAAGTCCGCGCGATGAGCGAACGCCCGAGTGAAATCGTCAAATTCGACAATGTCGGGCTGCGCTATGGCACCGATCCGGAGGTGCTGAGCGATCTCAGTTTCACGCTCTACCCCGGCAGCTTCTATTTTCTCACCGGAGCGAGCGGTGCGGGAAAGACCAGCCTGCTGAAGCTGCTCTACCTCGCCCAGCGCCCTTCGCGCGGGGCAATCCGCATGTTCGGCAAGGACATGATCACCCTGCCGCGCGATCGCCTGCCCGGTTTTCGCCGCAGGCTCGGTGTGGTGTTCCAGAATTTCCGGCTGGTCCAGCACCTTTCCGCTTTCGACAATGTCGCGCTGCCGCTGCGGCTTGCGGGCACCGATGAGGCCAAAGTGATCAAGGCGGTTTCGGATATGCTCGACTGGGTGGGCCTGTCGCATCGCGCGCAGGCGATACCGGCGACGATGTCGGGGGGCGAGCAGCAACGCGTTGCGATCGCCCGCGCGGTGATTGCCCGCCCGCAGATGCTGATCGCCGACGAGCCGACCGGTAACGTCGATCCCGATATGGCGCTGAAGCTGCTGCGGCTGTTCGAGGCGCTCAACAATCGCGTCGGCACCACAGTCGTGGTTGCGACCCACGACGTTCACCTGCTCAAGAAAGTCCCGGATTCTCTGATCATGCGGCTCCACAAGGGAAGGCTGTCCGATCCCACCGGAGCGCTCCGCTTCCCTCCGCGCCCGGAACCGGGCCGGAAAGGGTTGCCATGAGCAGCGCGCCTCCGCTTCCCGAACAATCGGCTGACGAAAGTGTCAGGACGCCCGGGCCACCCAAAGAACGCCCCATGCGCGGCGGGCTTGCCGCGCGGTTGCTGCCGCAGACCCGCTTCGGCGGGCCGATCCCGTGGGTGATCGCGATCCTGATCGCCCTCGTCGTGGTCGCTGCAGCGGGCGGTCTCGCGCTCGGCAACCTTGCCGAGAACGCTCGCTCGGACCTCTCCGACGCAGTGACGGTGCAGATCGTCGAAGCCAATGCCGAGCGCCGCGCCGAAATTGCGACCACCGTTGCGAACACGCTGATGACGCAGCCGTCGGTTACCTCGGTCAGGGTGGTGCCCGAAGACGAACTGGTCGCCCTGCTCGAACCTTGGCTGGGCACCGGCGCGACGAGCGACGAGATCCCGATCCCGGCGCTCGTCGATGTCGAACTGGCCCGCAGCGTCTCGTCGGAAGACGTGGCGCAATTGCAGGCCGTGCTCGACGAGACGGTGCCCAATGCAAGAGTGGATGCGCAATCGGACTGGCTGCAGCCGGTCTACGATGCGCTGGCCGCGTTGCAGTATCTTGCGCTCGGCCTGATCGCGCTGGTCGCTTTCGCAACGGCAGCGGCGGTCTGGCTCGCGGCGCGCAATGCCTTCACCAACCATCGTGAGACGGTCGAGGTGATCCACCTGCTCGGCGGCACGGATGCGCAGGTGACGCGGATATTCCAGCGCTCGGTCCTGCGCGAAGCGACCTTCGGCAGCATCATCGGCTTGCTTCTCGGCGTGGCGGCGGTGTGGCTGCTCGGCCAGCAGTTTGCCGCGCTGGGCAGCGGCATGATCGGCGGTGGCGGGCTAGGCTGGAGCGATTGGGCGATCATCGGTCTCATTCCCGCCGCAGGCGTGCTGCTCGCGCTCGTCACCGGGCGGATCACCATCCGTCTCGCGCTGAGGTCGATGCTATGAGCGGCGCCAAGACCTTTCGCCGGGCGATTTCCGCCGTCGTGCTTGTCTGGGCGCTCGGTTTCCTGTGGTTCGCAGTCGCGCTGCCGCAGCCTGCGGACGAGGGCCTACTGACCGAAGCGGTCGTCGTCCCGACCGGAGGCGAGGGGCGTATCTCGCAGGGCCTTGCGGTTCTCGACGAGGGTCTCGCCGAGCGCATGATGGTCAGCGGCGTCGATCGCGAAGTGAAGCCCGCCGAATTCGCGGCGCAGTTCGATGTCGACGAAGCGACGCTCGAGTGCTGCATCACGCTGGGTTTCGCTGCCGTCGATACCCGCAGCAATGCCGCCGAAATCGCCCAGTGGGTCGAAGACAACGGGGTGAAGTCGCTGCGGCTGGTGACGACCGATTGGCACATGCGCCGCGCCGCAAGCGAGTTATCGCGCACTCTTCCGGACGATGTGTCGGTGATCCGCGATGCGGTCCCGTCTTCTCCCAGCTTCCCCGCTCTGTTCCTCGAATACCACAAGCTGCTGGCAAGCTGGACGGCCGGGCTGGTCGGCTTCTAAAGAGCAAGCCGTGGCGATCCTGCGCAGTCTCTTGTTCTATCCCGTCTTTTACGGGTTCTCCGCTTTGCTTGTGGTGGCATCGGTGCTGGCGGTGCCGTTCGGGCGCAAGTGGCTCCGCCACGTGGTGGCGACATGGGGTGTGTGGCACTTGTGGTGCGTCACCCACCTGCTCGGGATTACGGTCGAGCAAGAAGGCGAGATACCCGACGAGCCGGTGCTGATCGCGATCAAGCATGAAAGCTTCTTCGAAGCGATCGACATGTCGCGGCTGTTCTCCTTCCCGACCGTGTTCGCCAAGAAAGAGCTGTT
Organism: Erythrobacter sp. GH1-10; assembly: GCF_045363165.1. Lineage (NCBI taxonomy): Bacteria > Pseudomonadati > Pseudomonadota > Alphaproteobacteria > Sphingomonadales > Erythrobacteraceae > Erythrobacter > Erythrobacter sp. GH1-10. Next base: position 30,937 of record NZ_JBJFLP010000002.1, read on the forward strand.
CGCGATCCCGGGCTGGGGCTTTTCGGCGCGGGTCTACGGGCTCATTCCGGTGGCGCGCGATGGCGGCGCGCGGGCGCTGCGGGAGATGCTCCGGATCGCCCGGGAACGGATCTCGGAAGAGCGTCCGCTGATCATTTTCCCCGAAGGAACCCGCGTGCCTCATGGCGAAGAGCCACGGCTGCAATCGGGCTTCGCCGGGATCTACAAGCTGCTCGGCCTGCCGGTTGTGCCGGTCGCGGTCAATTCCGGGCCGCTGTATCACCGGACATGGAAGCGCGCGGGCACGATTACCTACAAGGTCGGCGAGACGATCCCGGCGGGTCTGCCGCGCGAAGAGATCGAGAGCCGCGTGCATGCGGCTATCAACGCGCTGAACTAATGATCCCGCCCGAAGTCGGGTCGCTCGTCGTCCTGACCTTCTTCGATCACCTGGCGGCGGATCGCACGGGTGCGGGTGAAGAGGTCGTGCAGCGTGTCCCCATCGCCCGAGCGGATCGCGCGTTGCAGCGCGGTCAGATCCTCGGTGAAGCGCCCGAGCATTTCGAGCACCGCGGATTTGTTGTTGAGGAACACGTCGCGCCACATCACCGGATCGGAAGCGGCGATGCGGGTGAAATCGCGAAAGCCGCCCGCGGAATACTTGATGACTTCGCTGCGCGTTACGTCTTCGAGATCGCTTGCCGTGCCGACGATGGTGTAGGCGATGAGGTGGGGGATATGGCTCGTCACCGCGAGCACGAGATCGTGGTGCTCGGCATCCATGATCTCGACCCGCGCTCCGAGCGCAGCCCAGAATCCGGAAACGGCTTCAATCGCGTCCTGGTCCGCATCCTTCGGGGGTGTGAGGATGCACCAGCGATTGGTGAAGAGTGATGCGAAGCCGGCTTCCGGCCCGCTCTGTTCGGTCCCGGCGACGGGGTGTGCCGGGATGATCGCACGGCCGGGCAGAGCTTCGGCGAGCATTTCGGACACGCTCTGCTTCGACGAACCGACATCGCTGACGATGGCGCCTTCGGGCAGCGCCTCGGCGATCGCAGCCGCAGCCTCCCCCATCGCTCCGACCGGGACGCACAGGATCACGAGATCGGCCTCGCGCACCGCATCGGCGGGAGTGTCGCACACGGTGCCGACAAGCCCGCGCTCACCGGCGACGTCGCGCACATTGGGATTGGCGTCGAAGCCGGTGGTGGCAATGCCCGGTGCTCGCTCGCGCAGGGCTAGGCCGATCGATCCGCCGAGCAGGCCGAGCCCGATGATGGCAACGTTCCGGATCATGCCGTTTCCCCGCATAGTGTGCGCAGCGTCGCGATCACGCGGTCCATGTCCTCGCTGTGGCCGATGGTGATGCGCAGGCAATGTTCGAGGCCCGGCTCCGGTAAGTGACGCACCGCGTAACCCGCCTCGGCCAGCGCGGAGAGCGCAGCCTCGGCGGTCACTTCACCGTTGAATTCGACCAGCAGGAAATTGGCTTCGCTCGGCACGGCGGAAAGGCCGTGGTTTCCCAGCGCGGTCACCGCCTCGGTCAGGCGAGCGCGCTCGGCGGCGTTGTGCGAGCGGCTGCGCGCGACGAATTCCTGGTCGCTCAACGCACCCAGAGCCGCCATCTGGCCGCTCACGGTGACGTTGAAAGGCCCCCTGATGCGGTTGAGCACGTCGATCAGGCCCGGCGCGCCGGTGGCCCAGCCGACCCGCTCGGCAGCTAAGCCGTAAATCTTCGAGAAGGTGCGGGTGACCAGCACGTTGTCATGCGCGGCGGCAAGTTCGAACCCGATGTCGCTCCCGCCCTTTGGAAGGTATTCGGCATAGGCTTCGTCGATCACCAGCAGGACGTCTGCGGGCAGGCCTGCATGCAGCCGACGCAATTCGGCATCATCGATCCACGTGCCGGTGGGGTTGTTGGGATTTGCGAGATAGACCACCCGCGTCGCGTCGGTCACCGCGCCGAGCAGCGCATCTACGTCGGCGGTGAAATCGGTGTCGGGCGCCTCGACCGGTGTCGCCCCGCATCGCCGGGCGGCGATATCGTAGACCGCGAAGGAATGGCGCGAGAACAGCACTTCGTCCCCGGGCCCGGCAAAGCCCTGCGCGGCGAGGTTGAGCAATTCGTCCGACCCGGTGCCGCAAACGATCCGCTCCGCATCGAGCTCGTGGACCGCCGCGATCTTCGCGCGCAAGGCATGCGCACCCGGATCGGGATAGATCGCGGCCTGCCCGCGGGCCTTTTCGAGCACGCCGAGCGCGGCGGGGCTGGTCCCGAGCGGATTCTCGTTCGCCGACAGCTTGACCAGTGCACGGCCATCGCTCGCGGTCGACTTGCCGGGGGTGTAGGCGTGGATGCCGAGGATCCAGGGCTTTGGCCGGGGAGAGGAATTCGGGGGCGTGGTCATAGCGGCGCGGCGATAACCGCTTCGCGCGCGCAAGAACAGTGCAATTGACACTTGTCGGGCAGTCGCCCAATTCGCTTCGCCAATGAACGCCGCCTCGCCTTCGAAGGTCCACGCCATCCCCGAAGACCTCCCGCTCGACAGCGGGCAGGCGCTTGCAGGTGCGCAGATCGCTTACGAAACCTATGGCGATCTGGCCGCGGACAAGTCGAACGCGATCCTGATCTGTCACGCGCTGACGGGCGACCAGTATGTCGCGAGCGAGCATCCGATCACCGGTAAGCCCGGCTGGTGGGAGAGGATGGTCGGCCCCGGCAAGCCGATCGATACCGATCGCTACCACGTCATCTGCGCCAACGTGATCGGCAGCTGTATGGGCTCGACCGGCCCGGCGAGCGAGGCGGCGGACGGAAAGCCCTATGCCATGCGCTTTCCGGTCATCACCATCCGCGACATGGTGCGCGGGCTTGTGGCACTGCTCGACGGTCTCGGTATCGGCCGGCTGCATGCCGTGGTTGGCGGGAGCATGGGCGGGATGCAGGCGCTGAGCCTTGCCGCCAACTGGCCCGAGCGTGCGGCGCGGGTGCTGGTGATCGCCTCGACCGCCCGGCATTCGGCGCAGAACATCGCATTCCACGAGGTTGGTCGGCAGGCGATCATGGCCGATCCCGCGTGGGCCGATGGCGACTATTACGCCAACGACGCGCGACCCGATAACGGCCTCGCCGTGGCGCGGATGGCGGCGCACATCACCTATCTTTCCGAAGAAGGGCTGACCGAGAAGTTCGGGCGGCGGTTGCAGGATCGCGACGCCAAGAGCTTCGGCTTCGATGCCGATTTCCAGGTCGAAAGCTACCTGCGCTACCAGGGAAGCGGCTTCACCCAGCGGTTCGACGCCAACAGCTACCTCTACATCACCCGCGCGATGGATTATTTCGACCTTGCCGAAGAGCATGGGGGCAAGCTCGCCGATGCCTTCGAAGGTTCCGCCGCACGCTTCTGTCTCGTCAGCTTCGACACCGACTGGCTTTACCCGACGGCTGAGAGCCGCCACATCGTTCATGCGCTCAATGCAGCCGGAGCCAAGGTCAGCTTCGTCGAGCTTTCCGCCCCGGCGGGACACGACAGCTTCCTGCTGCCGCACGAGCAGCTTGACCGGGTGGTGAAGGGATTCATCGAATGAGCCCGACCTCATCGTCCCTTCGCCCGGACCTCGCCGCCATCGCCGCGCATGTCGAACCGGAAACACGGGTCCTCGATATCGGCTGCGGAGACGGCGCTTTGCTGGCCGAGCTTGAAGCCTCGAGCGGGGTCGATGCGCGGGGGATGGAACTCGATGCCGCGCTGGTCGAGAAATGCGTCGCGCGCGGCCTTTCGGTGGTGCAGGGCGATGCCAACGCCGATCTCGCCGACTATCCGGACAAGGCGTTCGACTACGCGATCCTGAGCCAGACGCTCCAGACCGCGACGCGGCCGGACCTGATGCTCGACGAGCTGCTGCGGGTCGGACGCAAGGCGTTCGTGTCATTCCCGAACTTCGCCCACTGGCGCACGCGCGCCGCGCTGATGTTCGGCGGGCGGATGCCGGTGACGCGCGCGCTGCCGGTGACGTGGTACGAGACCGAAAACATCCACCACGTCACGATCGACGATTTCCGCGAACTCGCCGGTGCCAAAGGCGCGACAATCGAGCGCGAGTGGTTCTTCTCGGGCGAAAAGCAAATCGGCGCACCAGGGGCAAACTGGCGCGCCGAATTCGCGGTGTTCGAACTGAGCCGGTGATCAGCCGGGGCGGTGAATGCCGCAGATCTTGTGGCCGTCCGGATCGGTGAAATAGCACAGGTGCATCACGCCCATCGGGCTCTCGCGCGGTCCGGGCGGGTCTTCGATGCTGGTTGCGCCATTGGCGATCGCGACGTCGTGCAGTTCCTTTACCTGCTCGGGCGAATCGCATTTGAAGCCGATGGTCGATCCGTTCGCGGCGGTGGCCGGCTCGTCATTGATCGGCTCGCTCACCGAAAAGGTGTCGCCATTGTGGTTATAGAACAGCCGGGTGTGGCCGCTTGCGCTGACATTGACGAAAGGCTCGCCTGCGCCGAGCACGCCCAGCACCGCATTGTAGAACGCCTTGGACCGCTCGATGTCGTTGCTGCCGATCATTACGTGATTGAGCATGGAATGAAGGTCTCCTCTCTTGAACGCCCGCAGGCCTAAGCCAGTGCCAAGCGCCCCGCAAGCGAATCCGGTAGTGCGTGGTTCACCTCGCGCGTGCTAGGCGGCGCGGCATGATTACGACCCTGTTATCCGCCGCGCTGCTCGCGGTTTCCGCCGAGGCTCCTGCTCCCGCGCTTTCGCAGGAGAGCAAGGCGCTGCTGCGCTGCTCGGCAGCCTTTGCCATCGTTTCGCATGGGCAGTCCGTCGGCAATGAGGCGGCGCTCAAATGGCCCAGGCTGGACACGCGCGGACGCGAGTTCTTCGTGCGCTCGCTGGCGCAGCTCATGGACGAGACAGGGCTCGACCGCGACGGGATTAGCGCGCTTGTCAGCACCGAGGCGCAGGGTCTTTGGGACCGCCAGGAGGTCGACAAGGTCATGCCCTCATGCCTGGTCATGCTCGAAGCATCGGGGGTCTGATAATTCTGCCGGATATGCTGCCAAGGGCATGGATTCACGGCGCGACTTCGGGCAATGGTTAATGCGCAATGTGGCAGCTCTATCAATTCCCTCTTTGTCCCTTCAGCCGGAAAATTCGCCTGCTCATGGGCGAAAAGGGCGTCGCCTATGAGCTCGTGCGCGAGGATCCGTGGGCCGCGTCGGATCATTTCTTCAACCTCAATCCCGCTGGCCGAACGCCGGTGCTGGTCAACGAGGAGAAGAAGGTCGTGCTCGCCGACAGCCGGGCAATCGCGGAATATTTCGAGGAGACGGTCGACAAGGCGCCGATGATCAACGGCACGGCGACGGGCCGCGCCGAGATCCGCCGGCTGGTCGCGCTGTTCGACGAGAATTTCTACAACGATGTCACCGCGCCGCTTCTATCGGAACGCATGAAGAAACGCATCGTGCTGCGCCAGCCGCCCGACAGCCGCGCGTTGCGCGAGGCGATGAAGATGGCGCACGGGCATCTCGATTACATGGACTGGCTGATCGACAACCGTCCGTGGCTCGCAGGCTCGACGATGAGCATGGCCGACCTCGCCGCCGCCGCGCAGATCAGTGTTGCCGATTACCTCGGCGGGATCGACTGGACCGGGCACGAACAGACGCGCGGCTGGTATGCGGTGTTCAAGAGCCGCCCGAGCTTCCGCCCGCTGCTGACCGAGCGGATGGACGTGATCAAGCCGCCCGCGCATTATGCGCTGGTGGATGGGTGAGTCTTTTTCCGCACGCCATCCGGCGTGCGATGTCCTCGCTCCCTTCAGTCGCTGCGGGCGGCCGGTCGGCCTTGCGGATCGCCCCTGGCGATCCGATATCAGCGGCAACCGAGAGGATTCGCGATGACCGATGACCCCAAAGCCCTCACCGATGCCGAATGGCGCGCAAAGCTTTCGCCCGAGCAATATCATGTCTTGCGCGAAGCGGGGACCGAGCGCGCCTTCACCGGCGCGTACGACAAGCATTTCGACGAAGGCGAATATGTCTGCGCCGGGTGCGGCACGGTTCTGTTCGAGAGCGATGCGAAGTACAATAGCGGCTGCGGCTGGCCGGCCTTCACCAAGCCCGCGCAGGACGAAACGGTCGAGGAACGCCGCGATGTTTCGCACGGCATGATCCGCACCGAAGTGCTGTGCGCCAAGTGCGGCGGGCATCTGGGTCACGTCTTCCCCGACGGTCCGCCCGAGGCAGGCGGGATGCGTTATTGCATCAACTCCGCCGCGCTCGATTTCGCCAAGGACGACTGACAGTGCTTGCGGTCGATCGTCCCGCCGTTCGACCGCTTCAGGGAAATCCCGCCGGACAAACCGTCCCTCCGGTGTTCACGCAGGGTTACAACTTGCCTATGCAGGGCAAATACATGGCCAACAATTGCGCGGACGCATAGCCAAACATGTCTAGACGGGGTGACCGATTGCAGAACAAGGGCAAGCGCGGGTCGCGGCGGGCTGCGGCCGAGCGCGCTGCGTCGCGATCGGGTTCGGGCAAGCGCAAGAGCAAGAGCAAGAAAACGTCCAGTGCGACGAGCACCGGAGGAGGTTCGCTGGTCTGGCGCTGGACCAAGCGGCTGGCCCTGTGGGGCGGAGCCGCGGCGCTGCTCGGCGCGATCTTCCTGACATTTGCGGTCGGTTTCGCTGCACGTTCGATACCCAGCTTTTACCAGCTGAAAGCGACGCAGAACGCGCAGACCATCCTCGTGCGCGCGCGCGACGGGACCGAGATCGTCGAACTCGGTCCGAGTTTCGGCGTGTGGCTCGATTACGACGAGATCCCCGAGAACATGAAGAACGCGATGATCGCGGTCGAAGACAAGCGGTTCCGTTCGCATTACGGCGTCGATCCGATCCGCACGACCGGAGCGATCGTCGAAGGGTTCACCGGATCGCGCGAGCGCGTGGGCGGCACCTCCACGATCTCGCAGCAGCTGGCGCGCAACATCTTTCTCAACACCAACCGCACGTTCGACCGCAAGGCGCGCGAGGCGGTGTTGGCGATGGCGCTCGAATGGAAATTCTCCAAGGAGCAGATCCTCGAGCTTTACCTGAACAAGGTCTATTTCGGCGGCGGTGCCTATGGAATCGACAGCGCAAGCCGGAAATTCTTCAGCCATCCGGCCAAGGAACTGAGCGTGGCCGAGGCAGCGATCATCGCCGGTCTGGTGAAGGCGCCGAGCCGCTATTCCCCCACAGCCGACGTCCAGGCCGCGGTCGACCGCGCGCAGGTGGTGCTGCGGCTGATGAAGGAGCAGGGATACATCAGCGCCCAGCAGGCATCGGTCGATGTCGATGCAGTCCAGCTGAAGGAGCAGGCCGGGCAGAATTCGGTGCGCTATTTCACCGACTGGGCGCTGCCGCAGCTCGACCTGCTTCTGCCCGAAACCTTCGCCCCGATCGAAGTCTGGACGACGATCGATGTCGGGATGCAGCGGGCAGCGACGGCGGCGATCGATTCCAACACGCCCGACGGTTCGCAGGGAGCGCTGGTCAGTCTCGATCGTGACGGAGCGATCCTCGCGCTCGTCGGGGGGACCGACTATGTCGAAACCAATTTCAACCGCGCGACCAATGCGATGCGTCAGCCGGGCTCTTCGTGGAAGCTGTTCGTATATCTCGCCGCGCTCGAGGCCGGGTACACGCCCGATGACCGTGTGGTCGATACGCCGGTGACGATCGACGGCTGGAGCCCGCGCAATTCGAACGGACGCAATCTCGGCGAGACCGACCTTCGCACCGCCTTCGCCTATTCGGTCAACACCGTCGCTGCACAGCTCGGCAACGAGGTCGGCTTCGGCACGGTTGCCTCGATGGCGCGGCGGTTTGGAATCACCACGCCGGTGTCGACCTTCCCTTCGATGGTGCTCGGCTCCTCCGAAGTGCGGCTGATAGACATGACGCGAGCCTTCGCCGCGATTTCGGCCAAGGGGGTTGCGGTCGAACCCTATGGCATCACCAAGGTCACCACCGCCGGCGGCGAGCTGCTCTACGAACGGGAAAGGCCGCGCGAGACCTCGCTGGTTCCGGACTATGTCGTCGCCGGGATGACCGACATGCTGCAGACGGCGGTCCAGACCGGCACAGGGCGCGCCGCGCAGATCGGGCGTCCGGTCGCGGGCAAGACCGGCACGACGAGTTCGAACAAGGATGGCTGGTTCGTCGGCTTCTCTTCGGGGATCACCACCGGCGTGTGGATGGGGCGCGACGATGCCAAGGCGGTGCCGGGACTTCAGGGCGGACGCGCGCCGGCACGGGCTTTTGCCGCCTATATGCGCTACGCGGTCAAGGACCGCGCGGTCGAGCAATTCGATACCGAATTGAACCTGCCCGAATGGCAGCTCGAGCCCGACGAGGAATATCTCTACGGCGATCCCGACGATTACTACTTCATCGACGAAGACGGGAACCTGATCGAGCCCGGACGCCGCGATCCGTCCGAAAACCCCTTCGACATCGAGGGCGAACGGCCGCAGGATGGCCGGACTGCTCCACCCGCAGACGAGCCTCCCCCCGCGGCGAGCGAGGACTTCCTCGAACGTGCGACCGGCGGAGAGCTGCCGGGCAATTCGGGCGGCTCGGCACAGGCGCCGCCGCGCACGCCGCAGCCACCATCACCGGTGCGGGTTATCCGACCGGAAAACACACGGTCGCCGAACCAGACGGCACCACCGGGCCAATAGGGAAAGATCACGCTACGAAAAAGGGCGCTGCGATCCGTGTCGCAGCGCCCCTTTTATTGCAGTCAGGCGGCAGCTTGGCCGCTGAATGGTTCAGCGCAGACGCACCGGCAGGAAGCGCGGCGGCTGGCCGTTGCGTAGGACGCGAAGCAGCATCGCTTCGCGATTTTCCTGTTCGGCCTCTGTGATTGCCGCTCTCAATTCTTCGATCGAAGCAATCGGCTCGTAATTCGCCGACAGGATAATGTCGCGGCGGCGAAGACCTTTGCGTCCGGCATCCGAATTCGGATCAACCGCAGTGACGGCCAGGCCGACAGTGCCCTCGTCCGCGCCCAGCTGGCGCGCGATCACCGGAGTGACTTCCACAACTGACAAGCCAAGCTTCTCCTCGATGAAGCCGTCGGTCTCCGGCGGCGTCATCGTGTCTTCTTCGTCATCATCGCCGAAGACCTGCTGTTCGCGCAGCTCTTCTTCGGTGGGCCGCTTGCCCAGCGTTGCCGTGACCGTCAGGCGCTCACCGTCGCGCAGCACTTCGATGGGGACGCGCGCGCCCGGCTCGAGATTGGCCACGAGGTACGAAACCGTCTGCTCCGACGTCACTTCGCGGCCGTTCACGCGGGTCACGATGTCGCCGGCGCGCAGACCGGCGCTGTCGGCGGCGCTGCCGTCCTGCACGTTCTGGATGATTTCGCCGCGATTGCGCGGCAGACCGAGCGAGTCGGCAAAATCGTCGGTCATCGGATTGAGGCCGACGCCGAGGAAGCCGCGCTCGATTTCGAGGCCGTCCTTGAGCTGATCGACGATCGGCGCGGCAATCTCGCTCGGGATTGCAAAGCCGATGCCGACGCTGCCGCCCGAAGGCGAGAAAATCGCATTATTGATGCCGATCACATTGCCCTGCATGTCGAACAGCGGACCACCCGAGTTGCCGCGGTTGATGCTGGCATCGGTCTGGATATAGCGGTCGTAAGCGCCGCCCTGGCCGGTGTTGCGGTAGACCGCCGAAACGATTCCGCTGGTTACCGTGCCGCCGAGGCCGAAGGGGTTGCCGATCGCGACCACCCATTCGCCGACGCGGGTCTTGCTCGAATCGCCGAACTTCACGAACGGGAAGCTGCGGTTGGCATTGATCTTCAGCACCGCGAGGTCGGACTGTGCATCCGCTCCGACCAGTTCGGCTTCGTATTCGGTCCCGTCGGGCATGGTGACGGTGATTTCCTCAAGCGTCGCGCGGTTGTTCGGCGACACGACGTGGTTGTTGGTCACAACGAACCCGTCGGCGGAAATGATGAATCCGCTACCGAGCGACTGCGCTTCGCGGGTTTGCGGCTGCGCGGGCTGGCCGCGGCGGCGGTTGAACAGGTCTGCAAACGGTGTGCCGGCAAACGGATTGCGGTTCACTTCGACCCGCTGGCGGGTGGCGATATTGACCACCGCGGGCTGCAATTGTTCGGTCAGGTCGGCAAAGCTCGCCGGAGCGCCGGCGCGCGGCACGACATTGCTCATCACGCTGTCGTCGTTCTGCGCGACCTGGGCGCCCGCGGGGTGGCCGGTCATCAGCGATACGGCTGCGCCTCCCACCAGAAGCGCGCTCGTCAGTCCATAAACATAACGCACGTTGTTCACGTCCTCTTATTCCTCTTCCAGTGACGGAAACGGGCAAGACAGTCTGCCCGTTCCTCGATCAGGCTTTCATACAAACTACGCCGCCACATTGAGCGCAGACGCACTTAACCGCGATTGAACACGGTTGTAGTCGGTAGCGCCGCATCGACGGTTCGTCGGACAACCCGACGGCGAGCGGCGTCAACGCCGTCCGCGGAACTGGCGCAGATACTCGTTATCGGGCGACAGGATGATCGAGCTCTCGCCGCGTCCCTCGCCGCGGGCAAAGCTTTGTTCGTAGCTCTGCATGGCGCGGTAGAAATCGTAGAAACTCTCGTCCTTGCCGAAAGCTTCTGCAAAAATCCGTGCGGCTTCCGCATCTGCTTCGGCGCGGATGATGCGTGCATCACGTGTACCCTGTGCACGTATCGTACGCGCTTCGCGTTCGCGGTCTGATTCCATCCGCTGGAAAGCGGATTCAAGCGGGCGGCCTTCGGGAAGGTCGGTGCGCTTGATCTGCACGTCGATCACTTCGGCGCCATACTGCCGTGCTTCGCGGTCGAGATTGGCGCGGACATTGGCGAGCGCATTGCCGCGCTCTGCGGTCAGCATCGCTGCGAAAGTCCTGCGACCAAGCTCCTGGCGCAGCGCCGAGTTGAGGATCGGCTCGAGCGCGACGCGCACGCCGTCGGTTGTGCCCGCACGCTCGACCATGCGGATCGGATCGACGATGCGGAAACGCGCGTACGCGTTCACGAGCAGGCGCTGCTGATCGTTCGAAAGCACTTCCTCATCGGTCATTTCGAGATCGAGCACGCGCTTTTCGATCGTTCGCACCGATTCGAAGAGGGGAACGCGAAAATATAGCCCAGCCTCGGTCGAACCATTGGGTGTATTCACGACGCGCACCGGTTCACCGGTGCGGATCACCACGGCCTGCTCTTCCTCGTTCACTACATAGGCGCTCATGAAGAAGGCGATCACTGCGATCGCGACGGCGATGATCGCCCAGCGATAATTGTTCCAGACGTTTTCCATGATTACTGGCCTTGCGTATTCTGTGTCGGCTGCGCGGTGATTGGCGCGGGCTGGGTCGCGCGGCGGCGCAATTCAGGGAGCGGCAGGTAGGGCGTCACATTGTCCGCTTCGACCACGGTCTTGTCGGTCTGCGCAAGCACGCGCTCCATCGTTTCGTAGTAAAGGCGTTGCCGCGTGACTTCGGGCGCGAGGCGGTACTGCTCGTAGACCTTGTCGAAGGCCTCGGCCTCACCTTCGGCTCCGGCGATGGTCTGTTGGGCATAGCCGCGCGACTGGTTGCGCGCCCGGTCGGCGTCCTGTTCGGCCACCGATACGTCGCGGAAGGCATCGACCACACTGCTCGGCGGGTCGGCCTTTTCGATTTCGACACCGACAACCTGGATACCCGAGCGATAGGCGTCGAGCGTTTCCTGCATGCGTTCGCGCACGCGCTGCTGGATTTCGGCACGGCCCGCACCGGTGAAGGTTTCATCGAGCGTCTTTTCGGCGACCGAAGCGCGCATCGCCGCTTCGGCTACCTCGTTGACCGTTTCGATCGGTTCGGCGAGCTGGAAATTGAAATCGGCAAGATCCTTGATCCGCCAGCGGACGATATAGCTGAGATCGACGAGGTTCTGGTCCCCGGTCAGGATCAGCTTGTCTCGCTCGCCGCTGGTGGGAATGTTGACGGCGCGCACACCCTCCACGTCCTCGATATCGACCGTTTCGATCGGATACGGGAAAGTGATGTGCAGGCCCGAATCGAGCGTCCGGTGATAATTGCCGAGCCGCTTTACAACGGCCTGTTCTTTCGGCTGGACCAGGTGCGTGCTCGAAAGGAACACCGCCAGCACCGCAATGCTGACGATAATGACCGGGAGCCAGCTCTTGCCGCCGGGACGTTCCGGCAAGCGGAAACCCGAACCTCCGCCACCACCGCGGCGCGGACCTTCGGGGCCACGGCTCTTGAAAATATCCTCGATGCTGGCCGAGCGGCGCTTGCCGCTGCCCGAGCCACCGCCGGGGAGCCAAGGATTGCGCGGGCCATCCGACTTGTCGTCGCCGTCCCCGGACTTGTCGCCCGAAGGCGAATCGTCGCCGTCATCGCCGCCACTTCCCGGATTGCCCCAGGGGTTTTTCTTTCCAGCCATGGCGAGGCCTTCTCCACCGCGGGAGCTTCCGGCCATTCCCAGGCTCTGTCTGAACCGATCAAAAATCTGCATAACTCCCTTATAGGAACGCATTCCGGCGAAAAACAGGGGTTCCGGATGCGAATTTGATGTTAGAGGCTCCGGGCAATGACCAAGGGTGAAACCCCAGACGCGATCGAAGCCCGTTTGCGCGCCGCCATGCCCGACAGGATCGAGCGGCGTGTACAGTCCGTCAGGCTGGTCGATGGCCGCGCAATCATTGTCGCCAATGCCGGCGATTTGCGTCCCGAAGAGCGGGAAGTGCTTGAAGCCGCATACAAACAGGCGCTCTCGGCTGTTGAGGGCGTCGACGATGTGCGGATCGCGCTCACCGCCGATCGCAAGCGTCGCCAAATCGTCGCGATCGGGTCGGGCAAGGGCGGGGTCGGCAAATCGACCCTGACCACGAATGTCGCGGTCGCGCTGGCGAAGCTGGGCCACAAGGTCGGAGTTATCGACGGCGACATCTACGGGCCTTCCCAGCCCAAGCTGCTGGGGACCGAACAGGGCAAGCCCGAAGCGAAAGGCGAAACGCTGATCCCGCTCGAAAGCCGCTTTGGAGTCAAGGTGCTCTCGATGGGCCATCTCGCGCCCGCCGGGCGTGCGCTTGCGTGGCGCGGCCCCATGGCGGGCAAGGCTCTCACCCAGCTGGTCGAGGCCGATTGGGCCGACACCGACCTGCTGCTGATCGACCTGCCGCCGGGAACGGGTGACGTGCAGCTTTCGATGATGCAACAGCACAAGCCCGATGGCGCGGTGCTGGTTTCCACACCGCAGGACCTCGCGCTGATCGATGCGGCGCGCGCGGGCCAGTTGTTCGAACAGGGCGAAGTGCCGATCATCGGACTGGTCGAGAACATGGCTGGTTATGCCTGTCCGCACTGCGGCGAAATCAGCGACCCGTTCGGGACCGGCGGGGTGGAGAAGTTCGCGGCCGCGCTCGAGATTCCGTTCCTCGGACGCGTGCCGCTGCGTCTCGACATCCGCGAGGCTGGCGATGCAGGCAACCCGCCTGCCGCTTCGGACGGCGAGAGCGCGGCGCCCTTTACCGCTATTGCCGAGCGCATCGCGGAATGGCTCGCGGGCGAGGGCCGCTAGAGCATGCAAGTTACGCGGCGCGGAGTGATTGCGGGAGCAGCGGCCGGGGGCGGCCTGTTGGTCGCGTGGTACCTGATGCCGCGGCGATACCCCAACCCCCTGACCCCGGCGCGCGGCGAGCATGTGTTCGATGCATGGCTCAAGATCGGCGAAGATGGGGTCGTAACCGTCGCGGTCCCGCAGCTGGAGATGGGGCAGGGCGTGACGACCCTGCTCCCGCAGATCGTCGCGGTCGAGCTGGGGGCGGACTGGAGACAGGTGGGGATCGAGCCCGCGCCCGTATCGGGCGCCTATCCCAACATCCCGCTGGCCGAGCGCTGGATGGCATTGTGGGATCCGTTCGCCGCGGGCCTGAGCGATGCGACTGACGAATTGCAGACCGAAAGGTTTGCGCGGGGCGCGCGCTTCATGGCGACCGCCGACGGGACGTCGCTCGCTGCCTACGAGGATTCCTGCCGTGCCGCCGGTGCGGCTGCCCGGGCGATGCTGGCGCAGGAAGCCGCCTCGCGCTGGGATGTGGCGTGGGAAGAATGCGAGGTCTTCGGCGGAATCGTGGCGCACGGCGAAAAGCGTGCGACTTTCGGTGAACTCGCTGCGGGAGCCGCGCAGTGGACACCGCCCGATCCACCCCCGCTGCGCCCCGAGCCGCCATCCGAAGAAGCGCTGGCCAGTATCGCGGGCGCATTGCCCGCTTTCCCCCGCATCGACCTGCCTTCGAAAGTGGACGGTTCGTTCCAGTTCGCTGGCGATGTCCGCCTGCCGGGAATGGTCTATGCCGCGATCCGGCACGGCCCCAATGACGGCGCGGAGCTGACCGGGTTCGACGCCGATGCAGCGCGAGGGATTCGCGGTATCGTCGGCGCGATGAAATCAAAGCGCTGGCTGGCGGTTGCGGCCAATACATGGTGGAGCGCGCACAAGGCGATCGAGGCAATGAAACCGCAGTTTCGCGTCGCCTTCCCGGTGTCCAGCGACGAGATCAACGCCCGGCTCGACACCACCGTCAACGGCGGCGCTTCGTTCCGTATTGCCGAGACGGGCTTTGGCGAGGATGCGATGACACGGGTCGATATGGCTCGGCGCTACGAAATCGAGCCAGCCCCTGCCGCGCCGCTGGAAACCGCAAGCGCAACGGCGCGATACCAGGACGGGCGGCTCGAACTGTGGATCGCGAGCCAGGCGCCCGAGCAGGCGCGCGCCGCTGCGGCGAAGGCGATCGGCCTCGCGGTCGAGGATGTGGTGCTGTACCCGATGCCGGCGGGTGGCAGCTTCGACGCGCGGCTCGAGCACGACCATGCGATCGAACTGGCAGTGATCGCCAAAGAGCTGGGCCGACCGGTGCAGCTGACCTGGCCGCGGCGCGACGAGATCGTGCTCGGGCGACCGCGAACCCCCGCCTATATCCTGATCGGCGCGCAGCTCGACGATAGCGGCAGCGCGGCAGTCGATGCGCTGACGATGCGCATTGCCTGTCCGCCCGCGACGCACGAATTCGGGGAGCGGCTGTTTGCGAACAAGACCAGCTCGGCCGCGATCCGCGAAAGCGCCGGGAAGAAGGACGAACTGGCCTGCGAGGGCGCGGTCCCGCCCTACCGCCTGCCGAGCGTCGTGGTCGAGCACGTCCCGGTGGAAATCGGACTGCCTGTCGGGCGGGTGCGGGGCAATGCCCACAGCTACACCGCCTTTGCGATCGAGAGCTTTATCGACGAGGTCGTGCGCGCGAACAATCGCGAACCTTTATCCTATCGCATGGCGATGCTGGGGGACGACGTCCGGCTCGCGGGGTGTCTTCAGCGTGCCGCTCAAATGGCGGAATGGGGCGGTGGGGGCGATCAGAGCGGCCAGGGGCTGGCCTGCCACCGGATCGGTGATGCTGCGAGCGGCGGGCGGATCGCGTGCGTGGCGACGGCGCGCGCCGGAGAAGGAGGCGTGCGGGTCGTGCGGCTTTCCGCCGCCGTCGATATCGGACGTATCGTCAATCCCGATATCGCCCGGCAGCAGATCGAAGGCGGGCTGGTGTTCGGGATCGGCATCGCTCTGGGCAATGCCCTGCGCTTCCGTTCGGGCCTGCCCGAAAGCTTCGATTACGAGAGCCTCGGCCTGCCTTCGCTCGCCGATTGCCCCGAGATCGAAGTCGAGTTCATTTCCAGCGCTGCCGCCCCCGCCGATCCCGGCGAACTGGGCGTGGCTGTGGCTCCACCGGCAATCGCCAACGCGCTGTTTTCGGCGACGGGCTTGCGCCTGCGCAGACTGCCCCTACTTTCAGGCGGGATCTGATACGCTGCCGCCGGGCATTCCGGGCGGTTTCTGAACGGCAAAGGATACCGATCGCCTTCCGGGCGTTACTCTCACCATGACCTGGCAATCCCAGCGCCTTCCCAACGACCACCCGCCTGTCAGTAGCGGGTCGATCGGCGTCTTGCTGGTCAATCTCGGCACGCCCGATGCGCCCGATCCGGCATCGGTGAAGCGCTATCTCAAGCAATTCCTCTCCGATCCGCGCGTGATCGAAATTCCCAAGATCGCATGGCAGCCGATCCTGCGCGGGATCATCCTCAACACCCGCCCGCAAAAGAGCGCCGAGGCCTATTCGAAAATCTGGACCGAACGCGGCTCGCCGCTCGCTGACATCACCGCGCGCCAGGCCGAGGCGATTGCGGACGATCTCGGCGAGAATATCGTCGTCGATTACGCCATGCGCTACGGTTCGCCTTCGATCGAGCAGCGCCTGACCGAACTGACGGAGAAGGGCTGCGACCGCATCCTGATCGCGCCGATGTATCCGCAATACTGCGCTGCGACGACCGCGACCGTGTTCGACGAAGTCGCGCGGGTGCTGGGCGCGATGCGGTGGCAACCGGCCCTGCGCTTCTTGCCTCCCTATCACGACGATGCGCTCTATCTCGATGCACTCAGCGACGACCTTGCCCGGCAGGTCGCGACGCTTTCGTTCAAGCCCGAAGTGATGCTGCTGTCGTTCCACGGAATGCCGCAGCGTACGCTCGAACAGGGCGATCCCTATCACTGTCATTGTCACAAGACTGCGCGGCTGCTGCGCGAGCGGCTGGCCGAGCGCCCCGAATTCGAAGGGGTGCGTTTCGAAACCACCTTCCAGTCGCGCTTCGGCCCGGCACAATGGCTCGAACCGGCCACCGACGACACGCTGATCGCGGAAGGCGAGAAGGGGACCAAGCGGCTCGTCGTCGCCGCGCCGGGCTTCGCTGCCGATTGCGTCGAGACGCTGGAGGAACTCGCACTCGAAGGCCGCGACGAGTTTCTCGAGGCGGGCGGCGAACAATACGCCGTGCTCGACTGCCTCAATGTCAGCGCCGCAGGTGTGAAGATGCTCGATGCAATCATCCGGCGCGAGCTTTCCGGCTGGATTTGAAGCGGTTCCTTATTTACACTGCGGTTAGTTGTTAATCCGAACCTGATACGGACACCCGCATGGCTACCCTGGCAGAGCAAAGCCCCTCCATTCCAAAGCACTGGTCGGAAGGCGTCCCCGACGTCGCCGACCTGTCGCACATTCCGGGCGAGGGCGGCTGGCCCGTGGTCGGCAACACCTTCAAGATGCTCGCCGATCCGCACGCCTTCACGCGGCGGATGGTCGAGACCTATGGCAAGGTCTACCGCACCAAGGCCTTCGGCGGGTGGAACGTCGCGCTGATCGGCGCCGAGGCGAACGAGCTCGTCCTGTTCAACCGGGACAAGATCTTTTCGAGCGAGCAGGGCTGGGGTCCTATCCTCGACCAGCTGTTTCCGCGCGGGCTCATGCTGATGGATTTCGACCATCACCGGATCGACCGGCGCGCGCTGTCGATCGCGTTCAAGCCCGAGCCGATGCGGCATTATTCGGGCGCTCTCAACCGGGGCATTGCCGATGAGGTCTCGCACTGGGCGGGATCGATGCGGTTCTATCCGGCGATCAAGAAACTCACGCTCGATCTGGCCGCCGACAGCTTCCTCGGAATCCCGTGGGGGCCCGAGGCGGACCGTATCAACGAGGCCTTCGTCGACATGGTGCAGGCTTCGGTCGCGCCGGTGCGCCGTCCGCTGCCCTTCACCAAGATGAAGAAGGGTGTCGACGGACGCGCCTTCATGGTGGAATTTCTCACGCGCGAGACCGAACGCCGGCGGGCAGAGGGCGGCGGGCAGGACATGTTCAGCCAGTTCGCCACCGCGACCCGCGAAGACGGATCGCTGCTGCCGGTCGACGAGGTTGTCGATCACATGAGCTTCCTGATGATGGCCGCGCATGACACCATCACTTCGAGCGCGACCTCGCTGATCTACTACCTCGCGGTCAATCCCGAGTGGCAGGAGAAACTGCGCGAGGAAGTGGTCGCGGTTACCGGAGGACCGGACGGATCGGGCAAGCCGCGCGCACTCGATTACGACGATCTCGGCAAGCTCGAACTCACCGAAATGGCGTTCAAGGAAGCACTGCGGATGGTGCCGCCGGTGCCCTCGATGCCGCGCCGCGCGCTGAAGAGCTTCGAATTCGGCGGATACCATATCCCGGCGGGCACGCATGTCGGGATCAATATCTTCTGGACCCACCATTCGGACGAATATTGGGACGATCCCTTCACTTTCGATCCGATGCGCTTCACGCCCGACAAGGTGAAGGCGCGGCACAAATATGCCTGGGTCCCATTCGGCGGCGGCGCGCATATGTGCCTGGGGCTGCACTTTGCCTACATGCAGGTGAAGATCCTGATGGCGCAGCTGCTCCAGCGTTACCGGATCGAGGCCGAGGAAGGCTACGATCCCGATTGGCAGGACTGGCCGATCCCGCAGCCCAAGGATGGGCTGAAGGTGGAGTTCGTCAAGCTCTAGAAATCCCAGGCGATTCCGTCTTTTTCCCAGTCGCCGTAGCGTGTGGGGGAAAGCTCGCGCGGCTCGTTCTTCAGCGGATCGACTTTCTTTGGCTCCGGAACCGGATCGTTGGTCCAGTGCGCAGGCTTCTTGAAGGCTTTGGCGGCAGGGGATTTTTTCTTGGTCATTGCCTCTATCCAACGCGCATGCTGGCGCTTGGTTTCAATGCGTCTATAGGCGGTCGCCTATGGCTGACACTCCCGGACTTCCTGCGCGCCGCGCCGCGCTCAAACTGCTCGATGCGGTGCTGCGCCGGGGCGAGACGCTCGAGCAGGCGGAAAATGCCGCGATGCAGGGTGTCGGCGGCAATGCCGATCGCGGACTGGCGCGGGCGATCGCAGGCGAAACCATGCGCTGGCTTACCGATCTCGACGCTCTGATCGACAGCGCCACCAAGAAACGCCTGCCCGATGATGCCAAGCCGAGGATGGTGCTGCGATTGATGCTCGCGCAGGCGCTGCGGCTCGGCACGCCGCCGCATGCGGTGATCGGCACATGCCTGCCGCTCTTGAGTGGAGGTCCGCGGCGGTTGGCGCACGGCGTGTTCTCTACACTGATGAAACGCGAGGCCGAACTGCCCGAAGCGCCGACCCTCCCCGATGCGGTCCTGGCACGGTGGGGCGAGCGGGCGGCGGAAATCGCGCCGGGGCTGATCGATCCGCCCGAGGTCGATCTTGCGCTGAAGGACGCGAGCGAAACCGAAACGCGCGCGCTCGATATGGGGGGCGTCAGCCTGGCGAGCGGACATATCCGCCTTCCGCGCGGGACGCCGATCGACCGGTTTCCGAGCTATTCCGAAGGTGCATGGTGGGTGCAGGATCTCGCCGCGCAAATACCTGCTCGCTTGCTTGGAGCCGGGGAAGGCAAGCGCGCGCTCGACCTGTGTGCCGCGCCGGGCGGCAAGACGCTGGCGCTGGCGGCGGCGGGATGGAACGTGACCGCGCTCGATATCAGCGGCAAACGGCTGGCGATGTTGCGCGACAATTTGAAGCGCACCGGACTCGAAGCCGAGATCGTCAAAGCCGATGCGCGGACCTACCAGCCGGGCAAGCCGTTCGACGCGATCCTGCTCGACGCGCCGTGCACCGCAACCGGGACCTGCCGCCGTCACCCGGACGTGCTCCACCGCATCGGACCGCGCCAGATCGGCGAGATGGTCGAGATCCAGCAATCGCTGATCCACCGCGCGATCGAATGGCTGCCGGAAGGCGGGATGCTCGTCTACGCCGTCTGTTCGCTCGAACACGAGGAGGGCGAGGATCAGGCGCGCTGGATCGACGCGAGCTTCGAACTCGAGCCGATGCCCGTTGGCGAGCACGAGTTGCCCTCAGGCATCGAGCCGACGCCCGAAGGCTGGGTCCGCACCCATCCGGGTATGCTCGGCGATGAGGGCGGGCTCGACGGGTTTTTCGTAGCGCGGTGGAAGAGACCCTAGGCTTAGCCAAGGCGCATGACGATGTTGGCGCAGGGCCTGTCCATCTGGTCGAGGCGCAAACGATAGTCGCCCGGCCCATCTGTTTCGAGATACAAACGAAACGGCGTGCCGAGCTCGACATAGCGATTCAGCTCCATCTCGCCTCCGGCAATCGTCATGGCTGGATTGCCTCGAAACAGGCAAAGCGCCTGTCTTGCAGCCTCGATGATATGCACGGAATTGACGTGATCGCCCGAGCCGCTGAGCACTCTGTTGGCAGGTGGCAGGCCGTTTTCCGGCGTGATCAGCGCGTCGACAAAGGGCGTATCGCTCGCCTGAATTGCGCCGATCACGGGATGCTCGCCCGGGCCGATTCCGAGAACCTCCCGCCCGACATATTCGAAGGCCGGGTCGGGGGCATTCGCTCGCGCCGCGCGCTTGGCCTTGCTGCGCCATTTCTCGAAATCCCGATTGCGGAACACGACGCCTCGACCGCGCATGCGAACGATCTCGCGCGATGCCTCATCGAAAAGAGTGATCACGTATCGCTCGGTCTCGCCCGATTCTTCGCGCTTGTAATGTCCCCGCACCCCGTCTCCCACGCCGGGAGCACCGCATATCCAATCGGTCCAGGTGAGCGCGGACCACTGGCCCTCCTCCATTCCGCCAAGCGCGAGGATTGCGCCGACGCTGGTCCAGAAATTCTGCGCCTGCACGGTGATCGGATGATGCGGCCCCAGCGCAAGCCAGGGCCACTCCTTGCGGTCGGTCGAGCATTGGAAATCGACCGTCCCATCGGCATTCACCACGTGATCGTGCGTGTAGGAACGTGTGAATTGCCGCGCCATAGCCCCTCCCTCGGACAGCGAAGGGGCTGTGTATCAGGCCTTCACCTTGTTCTGGAAGCTCTTCCTGAGCTTCATGAGTTTTGGCGGAATTGTCGCAAGGCAATAGGGGTTCCGCTGGCCTTCGCCTTCCCAGTATTCCTGGTGGTAGTCTTCCGCCGGGTACCATTCCTTGACCTGCGCGCCGCCGTCGAGCCCTTCGATGGTGGTGACCGCCATCTTGCCGTTTTCGGCGTTCCAGCGGCCGATTGCCTTCTCCGCCTCTTCGCCCTGTTCGTCCGACAGCGGAAAGATCGCCGAGCGGTACTGCGTGCCCACGTCGTTGCCCTGGCGGTTGAGCTGGGTCGGATCGTGGGTGCCGAGGAACACGTCGTAGATCTCGGGCAGCGAAATCTCGTCGGGGTTAAAGGTCACGCGGATCGCTTCGGCATGGCCGGTATTGCCGGTGCACACTTCCTTGTAGGTCGGATCGGGTTTGTCGCCGCCGATATAGCCGCTTTCGACTTCGCTCACCCCAACCACGTCGCGGAACACCGCCTCGGTGCACCAGAAGCAGCCGCCTGCAATGATTGCCTGTTCCATGCTCGATAATCTCCTTTGGTCAGGCAAGGACATAGGAAGGCAGGCCTGTAATGAAAGGGTGCGGGCGGCTGCTCTTGTCAGGAACGCTTCGCGGGTTCAGGACGTTGGCCGATCAGATCGACAAGAGAGGAAACCGCTGTCTCATGAAACCGCTTTATCTTGCCCCACTCGCTGCGCTCGCAGGCGTAGCGACTTTTGCCGTGTCTGCGCCCGTGACCGCAGACGACCACGCCGCAGCGCCGACGCTTGAAGTGGTGCTGGCGCACGAACGCCGCGATGACGACCGCGCACGCGACCAGTATCGCAATCCCGCCGAAACGCTCGCGTTCTTCCAGGTCGAGCCGACCATGACGGTCGCCGAATATGGCCCCGGCGGCGCCTGGTATACCCGCGTTCTCGCCCCGTGGATCATGCCGCAGGGCACATACATCGCCTTCAACGGCGACAGCAGCGCGCGCACCTATGGCAGCCGCGCGCAGGAAGCGCGCGCCAAGGCGTGGACCGAAACTTTCAAGAGTTCGCTCGCCGAAGGCATGGGCGTTGATGCCGAAGATGTCGTTGCTTTCGAGACCGACGAAATGCCCGAAGAGGTGGCCGGCACGGTCGACCGGGTGCTGATCTTCCGTTCGATGCACGGCCTCGCCAACGGCAACACCGCAGACGATGTGCTCGATGCTGCCTACAAGATGCTGAAAGATGATGGCATGGTCGGCGTGGTCCAGCACCGTGCGCCCGAAGGCGCGAGCTTCGCCGATTATTCGCCGGCCCCCGGCTATATGAAGACCGAGCAGGTCGTCGCGATCTTCGAGGCCAACGGGTTCGAGCTGGTCGATTCGAGCGAGATCAACGCCAACCCGAAGGACCCGGCCAATTGGGAAGGCGGCGTCTGGACGCTCCCTCCGGTGCTTCGCTATGGCGATCAGGATCGCGAGAAGTATCTCGCCATCGGCGAAAGCGACCGGATGACCCTGCTGTTCAAGAAAGCAGACTGAGACTAAAGGGCGGCGCATGAGCACGCTTACTGTCGCCGCCCTCCAGCTTGCCCTCGCGCACGAGGACGAGGCTGAAAATATCGCCGCCGTGTCCGCGCTGGTCGAACGGGCCGCCGAGCGCGGGGCGCAGGTGATCCTGCCGCCCGAACTGTTTTCCGGCCCGTATTTCTGCCGCGTCGAAGACGAGGTTTTGTTCGCGCTCGCCAGGCCCACGCAAGAGCATCCCAGCGTCATCGCGATGCAGGGGCTTGCGGCGAAGCTGCAGGTCGCGATCCCGACCAGCTTTTTCGAACGCGACGGACACCACTATTACAACACGCTTGCGATGATAGGCCCCGATGGCGGCATCATGGGCACCTATCGCAAGAGCCATATTCCCGACGGGCCGGGCTATGAGGAAAAGTTCTACTTCCGCCCGGGCAATGACGGATTCAAGGTGTGGGACGTGTTCGGAACGCGCATCGGCGTCGGGATCTGCTGGGACCAGTGGTATCCCGAATGCGCGCGCGTGATGGCGCTCAAGGGCGCCGAAGTGCTGTTCTATCCCACCGCGATCGGCTCCGAGCCCTATGATGCCGATCTCGACACGAGCCGCATGTGGCGCCGCGCGATGATCGGCCATGCGGTGTCGAACTGCATGCCCGTGGTCGCCTCCAACCGCATTGGCTCCGAAGGCCCCGAAGGCGAGCAGCGCTTCTACGGCCACTCTTTCATCTGCGACGAGTGGGGCGACATGCTCGAGCAATTCGGCGCGGGCGAAGACGGCGTACTCGTGACGACGCTCGACCTCGCGCGCGCAGCCAAGCACCGCGCGGGCATGGGCTTCTTCCGCGACCGCCGTCCGCAGCTATACGGCCGCATCGCCGAGGATATTTGAGAGTCATCGAGAGAGGTGTTGAAATGATCGACCGCGACAAGCTCGACGAGCTTTACGACAGCGTCGTACAAATGGCTTCTTCGCTGCTCGAAAAGAATGGCGAATTCTTTCCGATTGGTGCGACTGTCGGAGTTGACGGCACCGTCACGCACGTAGGCTTCCATAATGGCGACGAGCATCCAGAATCGCAGGCCGTGATCGACGGGCTGACTGCGATTCACAAACAGCAGGCGGCTTCTGGAGAAATTCTCGCTAGCGCTATTGCCTTTGATGTGCGGGTCCGCTCGCCAGAAACAGGAGACGCCGTTGACGCCGTTATGACCCGCATTCGGGCGGCGGATTACGCGCGCGACGTTGTCTTGCCATACACGCTGAGGACCAGCGGATTGTTCAAGAAGTCTCGCTCCCTCGAAGTTGGACAACCTTCCGCGAGCGAAGGCGAGCAGGATGTGTTTTCCTGACCAGCACCTATCTCGTCGCGCTCGGTTCGAACCGGCGGCACCACCTCTATGGTCGGCCGCGCGAGGTTGTTCGCGCGGCGATGGAGGAACTCGCGGCACTCGGGGCGGTGATCGCGCGATCGCCAGTCATCGCGACGGCTCCGATGGGGGCGGCCCAGCGGCGTTTCGCCAACGCTGCGGTTGTGATCGAGAGCGAATACGATCCGCTCGCGCTGCTTGCAGGACTCAAGCGAATGGAGCGCGAATTCGGACGGCGTCCGGGGCGCCGGTGGGGCGACCGGGTGCTCGATTGCGACATCGTGCTGTGGAGCGGCGGCATATGGCGCGGCGGCGAGCTCGCGATTCCGCATCCCGAGTTCCGCCGACGCGATTTCGTGCTGCGCCCTGCCACGGCCATTGCCCCGCATTGGAAAGACCCGATCTCGGGATTGAGTGTGGCCCAGCTCAATGCACGCTTGACCCGTGCGCGGACCCTGCCTAGGTGAGCGCTCCGAAGCGGTGGATGCCAGACTACTCTGGCGCTCGCCGAGACCCTTGGGGGCCCTTAGCTCAGTCGGTAGAGCAACTGACTTTTAATCAGTAGGTCGCAGGTTCGACCCCTGCAGGGCTCACCACCTTCCTCTTTTTCACCCTTCCACCCTCACAACCACCCGGCGCGTCTGCGTAGGCGGTGATGCAGGATTTCCGGTGTTGCGAAACCGGCGTTCCGGAGGCACTGTCTTCTCGGTTTCGGGGGGAATGGATGAACCAGGTTTTTGCAGGCACAGTGATCTCGATCCTGCTCGTGGCAGCCAGCCTTTCCATCCATTCGCGAGTGCTGCGTGCGACGAGCGGTTATGTCGAAAGTCCGCATCCCTTGCTCCCGCGTCCGATGATCACGGTGATGACCGTCATCTTCCTGATCCACATGCTCGAAATCGCGCTGTTTGCGATGGCTTTCTATGCGATGGGCGCGACCGGCCTCGGGGAACTCACGGGCGCTTACAGCTCCACACCGACCGACTATTTCTATTTTTCGATCGCGACCTATTCGACGCTGGGGATCGGCGACATCACTCCGTCGGGCGCGATCCGGATGGTTGCAGGGGTGGAAGCGCTGGCCGGGCTGCTGTTGATCGCGTGGAGCGCGTCCTTCACCTACCTGATGATGGAGCGGCTGTGGGCGAACGACCACGACAAGGGATAGCCCTTTCGCCGGTCTGGCCAATCAGGGCTTCCGGCTATCCAGCCACTGCGCTCCCTTCACTCCGAAAGTGATCAGGAACGGCACCAGCACGATGCTGAGCGTGACTTTGGCGAGCACCTGGCCGATCAGCAGGTTGGTGATGTCGAATTCGCCATAGAAGGCGAGAGTCACGAAGATGATCGAATCGACCGCCTGGCTGAGCGCCGAGGCGATCGCGCCCCGCATCATCAGCCCGATCGTGGTGGCTTCGCCGCTGCCGCGCAGCCGCGAAAAGATCCACACGTTGAGCAGCAGCGAGGTGATGTAGGCCGCCGGGCCGGCCATCAGGATGCGCGGGGTCTGGCCGAGCACGGTCTCGAACGCGGTGAGGTCGGTCTGCCGGAATTCGAGCATTTCGGGCGACGCCGGGAGCGAGAGGACAAGATAGATCAGCGCTGCCGAGAGCGCGAGCGGGATGAACCCGATCCAGATCAATCGGTTGGCGAGTTTCTGGCCGTAGAGCTGCGCGATCGTGCTGGTGATCACGACCAGCAAAAGGAAGGGAAAGATGCCCGCCTCGACCGCGAGGTTGCTGGGCCAAAGCTGCACCTGCTTGAACGCCACCACGCCCGCCAGCACCGTCATCCCGCCATAGAGGATGATGTAGACGAACAGGCCCATCGGCGCGGCAAGCGCGCGCTCCGCGTTGGGGCCGGCAGGTTCGGGAAGGCTCTCGGTCTCGCTCATGCCGATGGCGTAAGGCGGAGATGCGGAAAAGAAAAGCCGCGTCGCGCGCTCTGTCAACGGCGCTGTCAACCGCGCCGTTGCCCGCGCTCTTGCCTTCGCGAAAGCAAAATGCCACGCCAGCGTTCAGAGCGCCGGTTCCGGTGCGACACGGGATTACACGCACAACAATTCGGGGGCACCGCTGCAGCCGTGAACGACAGTCTCACGTCCACCCTTTTCAGCCTGCTTGGCATCGTAGCCATCCTGGCCATCGCGTTCCTGCTGTCTTCGGGCAAGCGCCGGATCAAGCTGCGCGTCGTCGGTGCCGCCTTCGCATTGCAGGCGGCGATGGCGCTGCTGGTGCTGCGCACCGATTTCGGCGTCGCGGCGATCCGGTTCCTGTCCGACGGGGTGATCGCGCTGCTCGACTATTCGAAGGTCGGGATTGCAGCGGTGTTCGGCCCGATGGACGCGAACCCCTTCACCAACACCTTCGTCATCGCGGCGTTGCCGGTGATCGTGTTCTTCGCCGCGATCGTTTCGATCCTGTACCACCTCGGCATCATGCAGCGGCTCGTGCGCTGGGTGGGCGGGGCGATCGGCTGGATCACCGGGATCAGCAAGGTCGAGGCTCTCGGCAGTGCCGCCAACATTTTCGTCGGCCAGTCGGAAAGTCCGCTGGTGGTGCGCCCCTATCTCGCCGCGCTTCCGCCCGCCAAGCTGTTCACTCTGATGAGCGTCGGCATGGCCGGCGTCGCGGGCACGATCCTGGCCGCCTATGCCAGCTTCATCGGTTCGGAAGCCGTGCCGTTCCTGCTCGCCGCAGCGTTCATGTCGGCCCCGGGCGGCATACTCATGGCCAAGATCATCATGCCCGACGAGCCCGAGCCGGAACACGAAACGCTCTCGGTCGCGCAGATGGCGGCGGCGCAGGCGCGGGGCGGATCGACCATGCCCGCCGAAGCGACGCGGGTGACGATGTACGACGAGAACGGCGACGAGATCGAGCTGCCGCAATCGCGCATTTCGGGCGAGGGCCCGGCCGCTATCGTCGAAGGTGGCAAGGCAGCCGAAGTCGAGATGGCCGAAACCTTCGAGGAAGGGCAGCGCCCCGCCAACATTATCGAGGCCGCCGCGCAAGGCACGCAGACCGGCGTGAAGCTTGCCGTGGCGGTCGGAGCGATGGTGATGGTGTTCGTGGCGCTTGTAGCGCTGGCCAACGGAATGCTTGGCGGGCTGGGATCCGGGTTGGTTGCGCTCGCGGCCAATATGGGCACGCCGTTCGACGAGGCGACCGCGACCTGGCTCAGCACGATCAGCTTCCAGAAGCTGCTGGGTTACGTGTTCGCGCCGGTGATGTTCCTGATCGGCATTTCGGATTGGGACCAGGCGCAGATTGCGGGTGGCCTGTTCGGCACCAAGATCGTGCTCAACGAATTCGTCGCCTTCATCGACCTTGGCGCGATGACGGGCGGCGAGCTGACCGAGCGCAGCCGTGCGATCGTGACCTTTGCGCTGTGCGGGTTTGCCAATTTCTCCTCGATCGCGATCCAGATGGCGGTGACCGGCGGGCTTGCGCCCAACCAGCGACCGGTGATCGCGCGGTTGGGGCTGAAGGCGCTCGCCGCCGGGAGTCTCGCCAATCTGATGAGTGCGGCGCTCGCCAGCATCTTCCTGCCGCTGTAGCGCGGACTACGCGCGCCCTCTTGGCAGGATCGCGCAGGCGGGTGTAAGGCCGCGCGCATGACTCATACCCCCACTGATACCGCAGCCCGTACCACCGCGGGCATCGCCAGCGTCTCGCTCGCGAAACCGCTCGAAGATATCGCCGATCAACTGGGCAACAGCTTTGCCGAGTTCGGCTTCGCTATCGTCCGCGATCACGGCATCCCGCAGGAGCTGATCGCCAAGGCTGAAGCGGCGTCGAAAGCGTTCTTTGCGCTGCCCGACGAGGTGAAACGCGCCTATAAGATCGAAGGCGGTGGCGGGGCGCGCGGCTACACGCCGTTCGGGACCGAGAAAGCCAAGGACGCGCAGATCTTCGACCTTAAGGAATTCTGGCACATCGGCCGTTCGCTCGATGCGGGCCACCCGCTCGCCGAATATATGGCGCCCAATGTCTGGCCCGAAGAGGTCGAGGGCTTTCGCGAAACCTTTAGCGAGCTTTACGCCGCGTTCGAACATGCCGGTGGCAGGGTGCTCGAGGCGATCGCGCTGCATTTAGGGCTCGATCGCAATTTCTTCGACCCGACGATCGAGGACGGCAATTCGGTGATGCGGCTGCTGCATTACCCGCCGCTGGGCGAGGATGCGCCCGAAGGCGCGATCCGTGCGGCGGCCCACGGTGATATCAACACCATCACCCTGCTGCTCGGCGCCGAGGAGGCGGGCCTGGAACTGCTCAGCAAATCAGGCGAATGGCTTGCCGTGGACGTGCCGGAGGGCGCGCTGGTGATCAATGTCGGCGACATGCTCGAGCGGCTGACCGGCGGGGCGTTGCGCTCCACCACGCACCGGGTCGTCAACCCGAGCGGCGAGGCGGCACGGCGCTCGCGCTATTCGATGCCGTTCTTCCTCCATTTCCGGCCGGACTATCTGATCGAGCCGCTGCCGTCCTGCGCACCGGCTGGCGATGTCGAGGTCGATCTGGCCCCCATCACCGCGCACGATTTCCTTCAGCAGCGCCTGCGCGAGATCAATCTGGCCTGACGTTTCGGATTCGTTCCCGACCGGCGATTCGCAAGCGCCGGTCCGGAGCGCGCCGTAGATTCGCGCCGAAAATTCAGATCGCTCGTTGCGCGCCTGCAACACTGGGCCAAAAACCCACGGTTTCAGCGAGTTTTCGGGGCGGTTTTGTCCACAGTGGAGGCTTGGCGTCTTGGCGCGCCCCGCGGATTCATTGTTTTGTCACAAAACAGTCTTTTTGCGGACGCGGAACCTGCCTAGTGCGGGCGTGCACGCATCAAGCCGGTGCGATCATCTCTTCGTTCTCTCTCTCCAAGCGATCAGGGGCTAACCAATGAAACTCAAATATTTCCTGGCAGCGAGCGTCGTCAGCCTCACTGCCGCCACCGCGATTGCGACTCCCGCAGCCGCGCAGCAGATCACCTCTGGCATCGAAGGCCAGGTATCCGATGCCGAAGGCAACGCGCTTCCGGGCGCAACCGTCACCATCACCGACGAGCGTACCGGTGCAACCCGCACGACGACCGCTGGCGGCAGCGGCACTTTCCGCGTCGGCTCGCTGCCCCCGGGCGGCCCTTACACCGTTACCGTCACCGCGACCGGCTATGAAGGCCAGACCGTCGAAGATGTGTTCACCAGCATCTCGGGCAACACCGGCTTCGACTTCACGCTGACCGCGACCGCCGCCGGCGCCACCGACAATGTCATCGTCGTCACCGGCGCCCGCGCGCAGGTCACCCAGCTCGCTGTCGGCCCGGGCACCGCGTTCGGCACCGAGACGCTCGAAGCATTCCCCTCGATCACCCGCGACGTTCGCGACATCATCCGTCTCGACCCGCGCGTCAGCCTCGAGCGTTCGAACGACGTCGACCGCATCTCGTGCCTCGGCGGCAACGACCGTGCGAACACTTTCACCGTCGACGGCATCATCCAGTCGGATGTGTTCGGCCTCAACGGCACGCCGTTTGCAGCGCGTAACTCGCTGCCGCTTCCGTTCGACGTGATCGAGCAGACCTCGGTCGAATTCGCACCGTTTGATGTCGAATATTCGGATTTCACCGGCTGTCTCGTCAACGTCGTCACCAAAGCCGGTTCGAACGAATTCCACGGTTCGGCTTTCTACACCTACTTCGACGAAGGCTTCCAGGCCGACAGCGTCGAGTTTGCCGATGGCGACATCCAAAACGTCAATGCCGGTCGGGAAGAGCGCTGGGGCGCCACGCTTTCGGGCCCGATCATCCCCGATCGCCTGTTCTTCTCCTTCGGGTACGAAGAAGTGAAGCTGGCCGATGGCTTCAACCAGGGGCCGTTCGGTTCGGGCGCTGCCGATGAAGTCGACTTCGTCACCATCGAGCAGTTCAACCGCTTCGCGCAGATCGCCAACGACGTATACGGCCAGGACATCGGCGGCCTTCCCGGAGCTCTGCCGGAAGGTAACGTGCGCTACTTCGGTCGCCTCGACGCGATCATCAGCGACGATCACCGTCTCGAAGCGACCTACCAGCGCCTCGAGGAAACCAACGTCGAAGTCGATACCGGCGGGAACACCTTCACCGGTTTCAACTCCTTCGAAGACGAAGGCACGATCTCGGATTACTACTCGGTCCGTCTCTATTCGGACTGGAGCGACACGATTTCGACCGAACTGCGTGTCAGCCGTTCGGAAGTCGGCGACGTTCAGGGTCCGGTCGGCTTCAACGAAGCGCAGACCGACAACCCGACCGTTCGCCTCGTCGTCGGTTTCCCGAACGGCAGCAACGGCCTGATCCCGAACGGTGACGACGGCGGTCTCGCAACGGGTCCGGGCATCTTCCGCTCGGCCAACCAGCTCGACACGAAGATCGACCAGGCCCGTTTCATGATGAACATCGACGCGGGCGACGGACACTTCCTCAAGCTCGGCGCCGAAATCAACGATCTCGAAGTGTTCAACCTGTTCGCCATCAACGCGACTGGTACGCTGTTCTTCAACGGCCTCGACGATTTCGAGCAGGGCCTGCTTGCACCGGGCACCGGCAGCGGCTTCGACACTCCGGACGATATCATCGGCGGTGCCGGTGGTGCTGCGATCGCCACGAGCATCGATGGCGACATCAACAACGCCGCCGCCCGCTTCAGCCGCCGGATCTACTCGGTGTTCGCACAGGACGAGTGGCAGGCCACCGACCAGTTGACCATCAACGCCGGCGTTCGCGTCCAGATGTATGATGGTGACGCACCGCGCGCCAACCCGCTGTTCCTCCAGCGCTACGGCTACACCAACGCCAACTCGTTCGGTAAGATCGAGCCGGTGATCCTGCCGCGTCTCTCGGCCACCTACGAGTTCGACAATGACGGCTTCTTCTCGAACAGCCGTCTGACCGGCGGCGTCGGCATCTTCGCCGGCGGCGATCCGATCGTGTACTTCTCGAACGCGTTCTCGAACGATGGTTTCGCTTCGGCCGAACGCAACAACGGTGCTTGCGATCCTGCCGATCTCCCGATCGACGCCGGCACCGGCCAGATCGACGTGGTGACGGGTGGCCAGTTCAACGGCATCCCGCAGTGCGTAATCGACGCGGCCGCAGCCGCCGCCGGCGCGGGTCGCGGCGAAATCCAGAACACCGATCCGGATTTCGACATCCCGACCGCTGTGCGTGCCAATCTCGGCTTCTCGACCGACTTCGGTACGGAGACCGGGTTCTTCTCGAACTGGCGTCTGAACCTCGACTACATCTACACCCGGTTCAACGACACGCTCGACATCGTCGACCTCACGCAGGTCGTCGATCCGAGCCAGGGTCTGAACGGCTTTACTGTGGATGGCCGTCCGATCTATCGCGCTATCGATCCGCTCGCTGCCGGTTGTGACGCGGTGTTCGTCGGCAACAACCCGCCGACCTACAACAACGTGACCGGCGCGTGCTTCGCAACCGGGATCGATGAATACCTGCAGTTGACCAACGGCCCGAGCTTCGACAGCCACAACGCGTCGCTGATCCTGACCAAGCGTTTCAGCGAGGGTATCCTGACCGAAGGCGGCAGCGTGAATGTCAACTTCGGCTATGCCTTCAGCGACAGCGAACAGACGATCAACTTCCGTTCGTCGACCGCCGGTTCGACCTTCGACGGCACGGCGGTGTTCGATCCGCAGAGCCCGGCGATCTCGCAGTCCGGTTTCGAGACGCGGCACAACTTCGTTCTTTCGCTGAACTTCAAGGAGGAATTCCTCGACGGGTTCGACACCGGCCTCGGCATCTTCTTCCGTGCATCGGAAGGCCGTCCGTACAGCCTCGTGTTCGACGACGAATTCCCGTTCTTCCGCGACTCGGGTTCGGCCGAACAGAACATCCTGGCCTATATCCCGACCGGCTTCGATGATCCGAACATCGCGCCGCCAGTGTTTGATGCGATGGGCGACTGGACCGGGGTTGGCTCGGATCCGGTGGCGCTCCAGCGCTATATCGATGCGCTGAACGGCGAAGGGATCGTGAGCGAACTCAATTGCGAGTTCACTCCGGGTGAGACGATCAAGCGCAACACCTGCCGCAACCCGTGGTTCTTCGATCTCGATCTGCGCTTCAGCCAGGAACTGCCGTTCATCGGCAGCCTGACGGGCATCAAGGAAGACAACATCGAACTGTTCGTCGACTTCGACAACTTCCTGAACCTGATCGACAGCGGCTGGAATGTGCGTCGTGCATTGGGCGGCTTCGACGGCCGTGTCGACCTCGTCGACGCGACCTATGACGACGATGGTCGCTACGTGATCCGCGACTTCAACGCTCGTGCGGGTGAAGCCGACACCTTCATCTCGAACAGCATCTGGCGGATCCAGATCGGTGCACGGTACGAATTCTAATTCGTAAGCTCAGGGTTCGAAACGAACATGCGCGGCGGGGCCTTCGGGTCCCGCCGTTTGCATTTTGGGGAGCAGTGGTTTCGACCCGGCCGGGCGTTCAAGCCTCGCTTTGGTCGGCGACTTCGATCAGTTCGTTGGCCAGTGCCAGTTGATCCGCTGATGCCGCGTTTCCGCGCAGCGCGCGTTCGAGTGTTGCCGCCCTCTCGCCCAATGCCTCCTCGCCGAACATCGCGGCCGTACCAGCGAGCTTGTGCAGCAGTATGGCGAGCTCGTCGCTATCACTCTTCGCGGCGAATGAGCCGTCTTCGCGTGCGGCCCTGACCGCGTCGATCGCTTCGCTGCGCCGCGCCCGCCAACGCCGCATAAGCTCGGGCGAGCGTGCAAATGAACCGGCTCCGGCCTCATCCCGCCAAGCGCCAACTTCCGCGCGTGCGGTCCCGGCCACTCGGGCCGGCAGCCAACGCTTTAGCACACGCACAAAGTCGGAGAATTCGAGCGGCTTTGCGAGGTGCCCCTGCATTCCGGCCTGCTGTGCGGCTGCAATATCCTCGGGAAACGCATTGGCGGTGAGAGCGACGATCGGGAGCGTTTCCGGCCCGATCCCTTCCGCCCGGATCGCCCGCGTCGCTGCATAGCCGTCGCAACCCGGCATCTGGATGTCCATCAGTACGAGATCGTAGGGAGCGCCGCTCCGCTCGGCATCGAGCACCCGCGCAACGGCTTCGTTTCCGTCGCGCGCGACGTCGGCGCGCTGCCCGCACCGCCCAAGCATTTCGGTTGCCAGCATGCGATTGATGTCGTGATCTTCCGCGAGCAGGATCCGCGCCTCGCCCGGAAGGTCGGTGAGGTCCATCGCCGGGCGCTCTTCGATGCGGCTGCGATCCGGCTTGGCAAGTGCGGTCGGGAGCCGAAGGGTAAAGCAGGAGCCCGCCCCGGGTTCGCTATCGACCTCGATGGTGCCTCCGAGCAGTTCGGCGAGCTGGCGGCTGATCGTCAGGCCCAGCCCGGTCCCGCCATACCGCCGCGTCGTGTCGCTTTCGGCCTGGGTGAAGGGCTGAAAAATCGACTCCAGCCGAGCCTTGTCGATTCCGATCCCGGTATCCGAAACGCTGACAGCGACGTGATCCTCCGCAAGCGTGTAGGACAATCGCACACTACCGCTCTGGGTGAATTTCACCGCATTGCCGACCAGGTTGAGCACGATCTGGCGCAGTCTCAGACCGTCGGTCATCACCCAGTCGGCGCGGTCCGGTGCATGCTGTCCTCGCGGCCCCTCGAAACGAAGCTCGATGCCTTTCTCCTCGGCACCGGGGCGATGCAGCGAAATGCAATCCGACAGAGTCGCATGAAGGTCGACGGGAGCATGATGGATCGCAATCTGGCCGGCTTCGATCTTCGACAGGTCGAGAATGTCGTTGAGCAGCAGCATCATCGAACGTCCCGACTGGACGATCATCTCTGTCTGCCGCCGCTGATCCGCGTCGAGATCGCCTTGCAGCATCAATTCGGCAAACCCCAGCACACCGTTCATCGGGGTGCGGATTTCGTGGCTCATGTTGGCGAGGAATTCCGACTTGGCGCGGGCGGCCTCTTCGGCATGGAGGCGTGCGCGGGTCAGCAGCTTTTCGAGTTCGACCCGTTCGGTGACATCGCGCGCGGAGACGACAATTCCTTCGGCCGCACCGCTGCCGGGATGATAGGCGATGGCGCAATTGGCCTCGATGAAGATCGGTGAGCCGTCTTCGGCATCGAGGAACCGGCGGTAGGTGAATCGCTCCCTGGTCGAACTGCCATCGAGCAAGCGTTTTTCCGCGAGCAGGATCCGCTCGCGGGCGTCTTGATGCATCCGGTTCGAGGCTCTCCGACCGACGAACACGTCGGTATCCTCGCCCAGTACGTCGCGAACCGAGGGTGACGCGTAGGTGCAAATTCCGGTCAGGTCGTAACGCAGGATCGCATCGGTGATGTTCGCCGCAAGCAGCTGTAGTTTGTCGCGCCCCTGCTCGAGTTCGTCCATCATCCTTTCGCGGCCCGCGAGCGTCGCGGCGACCGGCAAGCCGATCATGAAGGCAGAGGCGAGAAACGCCTGCAGGACGATCAGCTTCGAGGACAGCGAACCTTCGGCAAGGTTCACGGGCCCCGTTCCAAGCGAGGTGAAGAGGATCGCGATGATGGCGACCTTGTTGATCGAGAACGCCGTTCCAAGCGCTCCGAGACGGAAAGCATGGAGGATGACGATCGGCGCGGCGAAGAACAGGAACGGATATTTGCCCTGCGCGAAAATCGCGATCGTGAGCAACGTGCCGCAAATTGTCAGGACGATCCACTCGCACGCTTCGTGCGCAGTCGGGCGCCGCCGGTTGCGCCAGGCGTCGATCGCGATCATCAGCGAGGGCGCGAGGATCAGCATTCCGAGACTGTCGGTCAAAAACCACGACGTCGCCCCGGACCAGATTGCGCTGCGGTCCGTTCCCATCGCGAGGGCGGCAACCGATGCCGAAACCAGTGGGCCGACGACTCCCCCGGCAAGGGCGAACCGGGCGAGATCGGCGAGATCGGTCATGTCCGGCATCCGGTGGGAGCCGCGCCGCGCCATCCAAACCACCACCGCGACATCGATCACGTTGGCGATCGAGAACACCAGTGAAACGCCGAGCGACGTCCCGGCCAGCATATTGGCCACCGTGCTTGCGGCGAAGATGCCGATGTAAAGCGGGACTTCGGCCTTCATCCGCGTGCGAAGCAGGATCGCGACCGCCGCGGCGTTCGGCAGCCACACGCTGGCGAGGGTGGAATCGAACTTCGAAAGATTGAGGCAGACAAAGGCGAGAAGGAAATACACCGCGCCGCCAAGCGCGGCACCGAGCAGGCTCTCGCGGTCGAAGAACTCTCGTATCGGGGCGAGCGGCTGTGCAATATTCCCGGTCGTTGCCGTGCGGGCGATCATGCGCTCCATCGCAAATTTCTCCCGCATTGCTATAGGGATGGCTGCAAGACCGGGCCGTGTCCGCGCCCGCTATGGAGCATTTTGGCGAGAGGAGGATTGACGGTGGGCTACGCAAAAACCCGGTATTCCGGTTCGCTGCGGCGTCCGCGCTGGTGGCTCGTCGTGCTGATCGTCCTGCTCCATATTGCCGCGCTCTACGGGCTCGCCCGCGCGCTCGCGCCGGACATTACCGCCTCGGTCGAACGGACGGTGGTGGAGGCATTCACGGTAACCATAACCGCCCCGCCCGATCCGCCGCCGCCGGAAAACCAGCCCGAGCCAGACGAGGGCGCACAGGGCGATCCCGGCAGGGAGGCGGTGCCGCAGCCGGTGACCGCCCCGACCTCCCCATTGGAAAGCAACCCCACGCCGCGACCGCAGGCCTCGTCGACCGGGACCGCAAACCGCTCGGGGGCACGCGATGCGGGTGAGGGCACTGGCGCAGCGGGCAGCGGCCTCGGTACGGGGAGCGGCAACCGCGGAGGCGGGCAGGGCGGCGTTGCTGTAAGCAAGCCCGTCCATATCTCGGGCGCTATCAACAACGCTCGCGACTACCCGATCCCGCCTGGCGGTCGCGATGCCCGGCGCGGAACCGAAGTCATCGTCAAGGTTACCGTCGGCGTCGACGGTCGGGCGCGCAATTGCTCGATCTACCGGCCCAGCCCCGACCCTGAGGCCGACAGGATCACATGTCGGCTTGTCGAGGACCGGCTGCGCTTCCGCCCGGCGATGGACGCCAGCGGTAACCCTGTTCCCGCGCCGTTCTATTGGCGGCAGCGATGGTTCTGATGCGGCTTAAATGCTTCGAAACCCGGCTGGTGTAAATGCATTCGGCTGGTATAGGCGGTCGCCGTAAACGCACGCACAGCCTTGTTTGACTGCGAGAGTTCCTTGATGTCGACCCCCATCCATCCGGTAATCCTGTGCGGCGGCAGCGGCACGCGATTGTGGCCGCTCAGCCGCAAGGACAGGCCGAAGCCGTTCCTTCCGCTTGTGG
Organism: Erythrobacter sp. GH1-10; assembly: GCF_045363165.1. Lineage (NCBI taxonomy): Bacteria > Pseudomonadati > Pseudomonadota > Alphaproteobacteria > Sphingomonadales > Erythrobacteraceae > Erythrobacter > Erythrobacter sp. GH1-10. Next base: position 67,007 of record NZ_JBJFLP010000002.1, read on the forward strand.
GCGAACAGACGCTGTTCGAACAGGCGGTCGGCCGGGTCGGGGGCGATGACCGCTTCGCCGCGCCGATCATCGTTGCCGGATCGCAGCATATCGATTTGATCGAACAGCAGCTCGGCCCCGCTTCCGGTAATCGACTGGTGGTCGAACCCACGGCGAAGAACACCGCCCCGGCAATCGCTCTCGCGGCAGCGCTGCTCGATCCCGACGCCATCATGCTGGTATGCCCCAGCGACCACCACATCGCAGACGAAGCGGCTTTCCGCGCTGCTGCGCTGGCCGCTGCCGAGCTCGCCCGAGAAGACTGGCTGGTTGCCTTCGGGATCGCCGCGACGCGTCCGGAGACCGGCTATGGCTATCTCCAGCGCGGCGAACCGCTGGCGGGGGGGTATCGGATCGCGCGTTTCGTCGAGAAACCCGACCGGGCGCGCGCAGAGGAATATCTGGCGAGCGGAGAATACAGCTGGAACGGCGGCATCTTCGCGTTCCGCGCGGGCCGCTTGTTGGAGGAAGTGAAGACACATCGCCCCGAGATGGCGCGGCTGGTGGTGCAGGCTGTCGAAACGGGACGCGAAGCCGGCCCGCGGTTCCTGCCCGCAGCCGAGCCGTTCGAGGCGATCCACGGCGACTCGATCGACTATGCGGTGATGGAGAACACCGATCGCGCCGCGATGGTGCCGGCGGCCATGGGATGGTCGGACATCGGCAACTGGGCCGCCTTGCAGGACGCGCTTGCGAGCGTCGCAGACGGATCGGGCAATGTCGCGCGCGGCCAAATCGACTTCGACGGGTGCAGGGGGGTGATGGCTCTCAGCGACGGACCGCGCGTCTCGGCGGTCGGGCTCGAGGATGTATGCATCGTGGTATCGGGCGACGAAGTCCTCGTAACCACCCGCGAAGGTGCACAGCGCGTCGGCAAACTGCCGGGAGCGAGCGGGCAGTGAGCGCATCGGCGCGGAAATTGCCGACCAAGATGGTCGAAAAGGTCTGGGGACGCGAGACGCTTCCCGAACCCTTCCTTGCGCCCGGTGGGGTGCGCATCGGGGAGATCTGGTTCGATCCCCCGGCTGAACTGCCGCAACTGCTCGTCAAATACCTTTTCACCAGCAAAAAGCTCTCGGTGCAGGTGCACCCCGGCGACGCCACTGCGCTTCCCGGCGAGGATGGGAAAGAAGAATGCTGGCTGGTGCTCGATGCCGATCCCGGCGCGAAGCTGGCGATCGGGTTCGACCGCGAGCATCCGCACGAAGTGATCGAGCAAGCCGCGCGCGATGGATCGATCGAGCAGCTGCTGACATGGCACGAGGCTCGCCCCGGCGACGTCTATTACCTCCCCGCGGGAACGGTCCATGCGATCGGTCCCGGCCTTTCGCTGGTCGAAGTGCAGCAGACCAGCGACACGACATTCCGGCTTTACGACTACGGGCGTCCGCGCGAGCTGCACCTCGAACGCGCCATGGCGGTGGCCGATTGCGGTCCCTATCCGGACGAGCATCGAGGCACCGTTTCCTCACGCGGCGAAACCCTGATCGACGCCGCGCATTTCCGAGTCGACCGGATAGAAGGCACGCCCGGAGCCACGGTTTCCTCGGCCTACACCAACGGACTGCTGGCCCTCCCGCTCAAAGGCGAAGTCGGTGTGCGAACGGGCAATGCGCGTGCCGGTGCGGGGGAATGCCTGTATGCGCCGAGCATCGACGCGCTCGATTTCGCGTCGGCCGAATTGACCTTGCTGACGCGGCCGCGCGCCTACTGAGCCGGAGCGCCGCTCAGCAATTCCTCGATCTCGCTGCGGCCATAGGGCTTGCGTAACAACCCGACCGCGCCGAGCCGTTCGACCTCGTCGGCCATTTCCGCGTAGCCGGTGGCGAGCACGAAGCGCACGCCTTTGGCAGCGAGTTCCTGCGCGACCGGTTCGCTTGTCTCGGTCCCGAGGTTGAAATCGACGATCGCGAAATCCGGCGTGCGGCGCTCGATGGCTGCGAGCGCGCCCGAAACGCTGGCTTCGACTGCGACCGACTTGATCCCGAGCCCTTTGAGGCTCTCTTCGGTGTCGAGCGCGATGATCATGCTGTCTTCGACCAGCAGGACATGCTCCGGAAGGATCCGGGAATCTTCGGAACCTCTTGTTTCCGGCTCCTCGACCGGCTTGGTCATCCCGACCGGGGCATTGTCCTTTAATACGAGGTAGCGACGCGGAAGGGTGAAGTCGGCCTCGAGCCCGGACGGCTCAAACCGGAGTTCGGCCTCGCCTTTGAGCTCGTAGGGAATCGAACGTTCGATGATGGTCGACCCGAAGCCGCGCCGGGTCGGCGGCTTGACAGCAGGACCGCCGCTCTCGCGCCAGCGGATATCCAGATCGCCGAAGCGATTGATCCTGAGCGCCACCGAAAGCTTGCCGGTGCGGTCGCACAGGCTGCCGTATTTCGCGGAATTGGTGACCAGTTCGTGCACCACCAGTGCCAGCACGGTGTAGGCTTCGGGCCGCACAAGCACATCCGCGCCGGTGAGCTGGAAACGGTCTTTCTTCTCGTCGAGATAGGCCCCCAGCTCGGTCTCGAAAAGCTTGGCGAGCGATGCCGGTGCCCAGTTGTCGCGGGTGATATTGTCGTGCGCCGAGGCCAGGGCCGAAATCCGCCCGCCGAGGATGCGCGTGAATTCGGACACGCTCATCGCCTCATCCTGCGATTGCGAAACGAGGCTACGGATGAGGTTGAGGATGTTGCGCACGCGGTGGTTGAGTTCGGCGATCAGCAGGTCCTGTTGTTCCTGCGCGCGCTTGCGCTCGCGGGCGATCTCGTCGGTCATCCGCAGGACCACTTCAAGCAGCGTGACCCGCAGGCTCTCGGCGATCTGCAATTCTTCGTCCGACCAGTCTTCGCTGCGGCCTTCGACGGTCTCCTCCCAAGCGGCAAAGCTCCCGCGCGGCTCGAGCCGTTCGCCGGGCGAGGCTTGCGCTTTGGCGGGATCTCCCGCCCATGTCACTGTTTGCACCAGTGGCTTGCGCCACAGCACGAAATACTCTCGCGGGCTGCGCGAGATGGGAAGGACGATCGCACCGGCCACCGTATCGGAGAATTGCTCCGCTTCCGGGATCTGATCGGAAAGCCGTTCGGATGCGATGATCGTGCTTGTCGGAGCGCTTCCGAGTGCCGGTATCATCGCCCTGAACTCGTCCTCGTCCGGAGCAGCGCCCCGTGCCTTGTAGCGACCTTCGATCATCACCGATGCACCGTCATGCAGGATCAAGTCCTGCAAGACCTCTCCGAACATCGGCAGGCTTTCCAGCAGCGTGCTCCCTCCGGCGAAGCGCAGCATCAGCTTGTCGTGCAGCTCGCGCCCCTTGGCGCGCAACTGTTCGGTACGCTCCATCAGGATGCGGTCGAGCATCAGCGAGAACATCTGGCTGAGCATTTCCGCCACCGTCCGCAGCGAATAGGGGGGGAGTTTGGGGGAATCGTGGTGGCACGAAATAAGGCCCCAAAGCCTGCCGTGACGGACGATGGCGATGGTCAGAGTGGCGGTCACGCCCATATTGCGCAAATAATCGAGATGGACCGGCGAGGATGCCCGCAGGACGCTCATCGACAGATCGAGCGGTCGGCTCTTCAGATCGAGAGCGGGTTCGATCGCGACCGGCGGGGTATCGACATCGGCGATCACGCGGAACCGGTTGCGGCGAAACAGGTCGCGAGCCTGCTGGGGGATGTCGGCGCGCGGGTATCGCAGGCCCAGGAACGCCTCCATGTCGTCGCGTCGGGCTTCGGCGACGACTTCCCCGCTGTCGTCGCGGTGAAACTTGTAGATCATCACCCGGTCGTATCCGAGCATGTCGCGCACCAGATGTGCGGCGCGGTCGCAGAGCCTCGGGATTTCGCGGATCGTCTCGAGCTGGCTGAGAACCGGGCCGATCAGCGCGAGGTGATCGGCGTATTCGTGTTCTGCATGGGGCTCGAACTCGACGATGAGGGTCGCCGAGCTGACATGGACCGCGCAATCGAGCAGAGGTCCGCCTTTCACGAGGCGCAGGCCGAAGATACGCTCGACAGCGTCCTCCCCCGACAGGCGGCCGAAGGCGAGCTTGAGCATTTCGATCGCATGCGGTGTAAAGTGATCGGCGAGCCGGTCACCGGGTGCTGGTAGAGCTTCAAGCCCGAGGATATCGGCGCAATTCACCGATCGGTGCGCCACCACCCAATCGCCGTTGAGGGCAATCAAGCCGCCGAAATGCTGGACTGTCCCGATCTGGTGGATCGGCTCGCGATCGCATTCGGTGAGATCATAGGGGCGGTTCTGGAAATTCACGAGACGATCGCCGCGCGACGCTGCGGCTCTCCGGTCGCGGATGCCGCGTGGGCGATGAAGTGATCGAACACCGCGACCGCTGCGCGACTGGCGGACGCGATGGTCGAAGCGTCGGCGGGAACTTCGATGCTTGGGCGCAGGCGCTTCCAGAATGCGAGCATCGCCGGATCGCCGAGAAACGCCTTGGGCCAGTGCCCGCGCCCTTTGCGGGCCAATTCGCTGACGATGGCGCGATTTCCAAGCGAGGATCCGGCCAGCACCCAGGCGACGCCGAGCGCCTGGGCTTCGCGTCCGGATCCGGCTTCTGGTGCGATTCTGAATGCAGCGCCCGGTTCGGGCGCTTCTGCGTCGAGGTTATCGAGATCGCGAGCGATCAGGGCGCATTGCTCCGGCGGTCGAAGCCAGTCTCGCGCATGGGTTGAAAGCCAGCGCTCCACCGGCAAGCGTGCGCCATATTGCAGACCGAGAAAGCGCGCATAGTCGGCGTGGGTCCCCCACCCGCTCGCGCTGCGCATCTCATGGTCGAGCCGTTCATGCGAAGACGCGGTGGCGGTTCTCAAGCCGGTGCGCAGCTTTTCCTGCGGATCACGAAGGTCGCGTGTAGTCCCGATGGTGTATTCCTCCCCTGCACAACCGCAGGATGGCCGAAAGCGGCCACGACACTGTCCAACGATCCCACCACGCAGGAATGACAGCTTGTCTTGTCATTTGCAACGGGAGGCACCGGCGGCAGCGCCCGAGTTCGGCGTCACTCGAGCAGTTTGGCGCCTTCGGTGCGGACGGCATTTTCGAGCGTGCCGCGCAGGAAAGAGAGCATCGCTGGCAGCTGCATGTCGATCACGACTTCGTCATCGTATACTTCGACGGCGCCCTTGATCCGCTGGCCCACCGCGGTGACGAGCAGGTCCATCTGGTCCTCGTCGGGCCAGCTGGTCTCGATGGTTGCCATGCCTGCGGGAAAGTAGCCCGCGATCTCGTGGCTGCGCTCGTGCATGCGCTTGCGGACTTCTTCCTTGCCGAGATCGTGGGGCAGGTGAACGCGCATGTCAGCGGGGCGTCTTCGTGGTTTCGGTTTCGGTCGAGAAATCGGGGAGCGGCACACCCGAATCGCCGTCGTCGCGCTGGAGTTCCTCGAGCAATTCGTCGCCGCCATAGCGGTATTCGAGATAGCGATCCTTGATCGCAAGGTCGTCGAGCGCGCCTTCGGCAAGGCGGCGGGTGACCCGGTCGACCTCGCCCGAAAGCTTGGTCAGGCTGTCGGTCAGGCGCTGATCGGCGGTTTTTCCGGCATGCGCCTCGCCGCGCATTTGCGCCGGCACCTTACGGTAATTCTCGATCGTTTCGGGAATGTATTCGCCCACCAGCTCGCGCACTTCTCGCGCAGCAGGGTGATTGGCATCGACCGTTTCGAGTTGGAGCCCCAGTGCATCGAGCTGAACCCCGAGATCCTCGACGATCTTTGCCGCCGGAGGCGGCAGGGCCGGGCGCTGGGCTTCGAGCCACAGTTCGGTGCGCGCGACCATCTGTTTCGGGTTGCCCTTGCCGAGTTCGGGTCGCTTGGGCACCTTCACTTTCGGGAACTGTGAAAAGAGTACCGCCGCGCACATGATCGCCATTGCGACCGCCATTATGCCGACAAAGCCGATGCCATCGAGGATTACGCCGATGACGGAGGCAGCGACCATGATCGCGAAGACTGCCAGGCCGAAATAGCCAGCGCGCTTCATCCAGTTCTTCATCCGGACGTTGGCCGAGCCCTTGCCGATCGAACTCGCCAAGCGGTGACGACCGCCGGTCTGGTTGTCGTGGACCAGCCGCCTCCCGTCTGCGAGCGCGCGTTCGGTTTCCTGGCTCAGGTTCGTCATCAGCTATCCAGCGAGAGCAGCGAGGGCTCCGAAGCGACCTTGGCCTGCGCCTGCGCCTGTCCTTCGGCACGGGCGATATAGCCTTTCGACTTCTCGACCTCGTCCGACAGCACGTTGACGGTCTGCTTCATGCTTGCAAGCGCGCGCACCTTGAAGTCGTCGACCTCGTCCATCGTGTCGTAGATATTCTGGAACGCGCGCTGGAGCGTTTCGAGCGGTATCGTCGACGAAGCCGCCTGCTCGTGGATCTGCGCGGTCTGTTCGCGCAGCAGCGTGCTGGTCGAATCGATGATGTCGCTGGTGGTCTGGTTTAGCGACGTGATCTGCTGCAGTACCAGCTTCTGGTTGGTCATCGCCTGAGCAACCGTCACCGCCGTGCGCAGCGCGCCCACGGTGGTGGTCGAAGCGCGGTCGACGCCTTTGACGAGTTCGACGTTGTTCTTCTTTACGAGGTCGAGCGCTAGATAACCCTGCACCGAAACCGCCATCTGCGTCAGGAGGTCCTGCGTGCGCTGACGGACATAGAACAGCGCGCTTTCGCGCAGCGCCTTGGCCTTTTCGGGATCGCTGGAATCGAGTTCGATCGCCTTCTGCTCAAGCCGCTCGTCGAGGGTCTTGGCGATATGGATCATCTGCTCCAGCTCGCCCATCGCTTCCCACAGCTTCTGCCTTTCGGTATCGATCGCGGCGTTGTCGAGGTGGAGTTCCTTTTTGCCCGAATCCAGTCGTTCGAGGATCGCCTGGATGTGGCCCTGCGCGCTGGTGTAGCTGTCGAAATAGTTCTTCAGCTTGTTGCCGAAGGGGATGATCCCGAACAGCTTGCGCGGGGCGAGCAGCTTGCCCTTGCGGCCCGGATCGAGGTCTTCGACCGTACGGCGCAGTTCGGCGAGGTCGCTGCCGACGCTGCTGTCGGCATCCATTGCGCGAACCGGCCGATCGAGGAAGCGGTTGGAATGGGCGGCGGCGGCGCGGATCTGTTCCTGCCCCATACGGGTGATCTGGTCGACTTTCTCGCCGAAGGCGGGTGAATTGGCGTCCGCCGAGACGAGATCGTTGACGAAGGCATCGACCTTCGTGTCGAGCTTCGATTTCTGTTCCTCCGTCACGGGGACGAGGCCGGCGGCCTTTTCGGGCGCGACATCGGGCACCGGATCGGGCGCGGTCAGTTCGAAATCGGTCGCGGTCTTGGTCGCGGTTGCGATCTTGGTTTCCGTTTGTGTCTCGGTGCTCATTCTTTCGGTATGCTCCCTCACGCCCAAGCGGCCTGATCCTTTGGCACTGTATTAGTGATCTAAAACACGCGTTTCAAGATTTCTTGAACGGTAGCGTGTTTGGCCCTTGCAATCCAACAAGATTGCGTTTGCGCTTCCGTTCGGTTTGTATGCGCCGTAAACGCGCCGAAACCATCGAGGCTGACAATTCCATGAGTGAGACGACTGCGCCGACCGAACCCACCTCGTCTGCGGAAAGTGGAGGGATAGCCGAATCCGCCAAGGACAAAGCCGCCACAGCCCGCGCCTCGCTCACCAGCGTCAAGTTCAGCCTGCTCAGGTGGTGGATGCAGGAGGTGATCGGCACGGTCAATCAGGCCGAAGTGATCGAGAAGCGGCGCGAAGATTGCGCCATGTCCGAACGCTATCTGTTCATGACTGCCATGAGCGCGGGCATTGCGGTGCTCGGCCTGCTGCTGTCGTCACCGGCGGTTGTGATCGGCGCCATGCTTCTCTCGCCGCTGATGGGACCGATAATGGGGCTGGGCTTCGCGCTCGCGATCGGCGATTATCACTGGCTCAAGCAATCGGCGCGCAGTCTTGCATGGGGCACGGCGATGGCGGTCGGGCTGACCGGCCTGCTGGTCTATCTTTCACCGATCCAGACGATCACCCCCGAGATCGCGGCACGCACACAGCCAAACCTGTTCGACCTGTTCGTCGCGCTGTTCTCGGCGCTGGCCGGTGCTTACGCGATGATCCGCGGGCGCGAGGGGACGATCGTCGGCGTGGCCATCGCCACCGCCTTGATGCCGCCGCTGGCGACCGTGGGTTTCGGGCTCGCAACATGGAACTGGACGGTCTTTTCCGGCGCGCTGATGCTGTATGTCACCAACCTCATCACCATCGCGCTCACCGCGTGGGCGATGGCGCGGCTCTATGGCTTCAAGACGACGCTCAGCGCGCGCAACACGCTGTTCCAGAATGTAGCGGTGGCGGCGGTGTTCGTGGCGCTCGCCATCCCGCTTGCCTACTCGCTCCAGAACATCGCCTGGCAGACCAATGCGCAGCGGATCGTGCGCGCCGAGATCGAGGAGCAGTTCCCCGATCGTTCGTTGATCGATGCGCTCGATATCGAATTCGGGACCGAACCGATGACGGTCAGCGCGACCATGCTTACTCCTACGCTACGGCCCGAGGCGGAGGCCGATATCGAACGCGCGCTTGCAAATCGGCTGGGCGAAGAGGTCGACCTCACGCTGGTGCAATACCAGGTCGGCACGAGCGCCAGCGCCGCCGAACAGGCGCAGCTTGCCGCGGCGCGGGCCAATGAAGAAGCGGCGGCCTCCGAGCGAGCGGAAAACCTGGCCGCGCAGCTCGCGCTTGTCGCGGGGGTCGACGAAAGCGACGTTCTGATTGATCGCAAGCGGCGCCGCGCGCTGGTCCGTGCCGAGCGGCTCGAGGAAGCCAGCCTCGCGACCTATCGCGCGCTCGAACGCCGCATCGCCGCGACCGAGCCCGAATGGACGATCGAGCTCATCCCTCCGGCGGGAGGATTGCCTGCCGCGATACCCTTCGACGAGGACGGCCCCACCGATGAAGGCGTGCGCGCCCTCAGCCTGATCGAGTGGGCTTCGAAGCGGGTCGAGGTCCCGATCGTCCTCGTGGGCGACGAGGAACAGGCGGCAGCCGCTGCCGAGATTCTCGCGACACGCAATGTCGAGGTGCAGGTGAGGGCGGACACGGGTCCGCTGCGCGCCGAATGGGGTCGGCTCAATACCGAATAGACGGCGTCAGGCCGCGAGTTCGAGCGGCACGATCTCGCCCGACAGGTACAGCTTCTTCGCCTTGGCGCGGGAGAGCTTGCCCGAGCTGGTGCGCGGCAGAGTGCGCGGCGGGACCAGTTCGACGACGCAGCTCATGCCGGTGACCGAACGGACCTTGTCGGCGATCTGCTCGCGCAGCTTCACGCGCTCGACCGGATCGGAGACGCGGCAATGCACCAGCACCGCAGGCGCTTCCTCGCCATTGTCGGTTTCGACCGCGAAAGCGGCGATATCGCCGTGGTTGAAGCCGGGCAGTTGCTCCACAGCCCATTCGATATCCTGCGGCCAGTGGTTCTTGCCGTTGATGATGATCATGTCTTTCGCCCGGCCGACGATGAACAGGTAGCCATCGGCGAGGTAGCCCATGTCCCCGGTGTCGAGCCAGCCGTCGACGAGACAGTCGTTGGTCGCGTCCTCGTTGCGGAAATAGGAATGCATGACGCTGGGCCCTTGGCACCAGACCTTGCCGATCTGGTGGTCGCCCTTGGCGTGACCATCCTCGCCGCGGATTTCGACCTTCATGTCGGGCAGCGCCTTGCCGCAATTGACAATCGCGCGGTAGCGGGCCGGGCGCGAGATATCGCGCGGTGTGCCCGAAAGGCGCTCTTCTTCGACCAGCTCGACACGAATGCCTTCCCCCGGCGGCATCACCGTGACCGCGAGCACGGCTTCGGCGAGGCCGTAGGACGGGGTGAAGGCCGAAGCCTTGAACCCGGCATCGGCGAACGCGTTGACGAAATTTTGCATCACGTCGGGGCGGATCATGTCCGCGCCGTTCCCCGCGACGCGCCAGCGCGCGAGGTCGAAGCGTTCGGCGACATGGCTCTGGCTCGAAATGCGGCGCGCGCAGATGTCGTAACCGAAGGTCGGCGAATAGGAGAGCGTGTTGCCGGGATTGCGGCTGATCATGTCGAGCCACGCAAGCGGGCGACGGGCGAAGGCATCGGGCTTGAGATAGTCGGCCGAAACCTGGTTGGCGATCAGCGACAGGAAGCATCCGACAAGGCCCATGTCGTGATACCATGGCAGCCAGCTGACGCAGCGGTCGTTCTCGCCAAGGTTCATCGTCGTCGCGTGGCCGTAGAGATTGTGCAGCAACGCCTCGTGCGTGACCGCAACGCCGGTCGGGAAACGCGTCGAGCCGCTGGAGTATTGCAGATAGCAAATGTCGTCCGGCGTCGCCTCGGGCAGCTCGCACTCGGGCGCTTCGCGCTGCGCGAACGCGTCCCAATCTTCGCTTGCGCAACCCTGGCGATCGGCCGCCGCCTTGGCCATCTCGCCGATTTCGGGCGGATAGATCAGGATCACCGGGTCCGAGCTCTGCAGCTGCACCGCAAGCTGGTCGATGTAATTGTCCTTGCCGCCGAAAGTCGTGGGAAGCGGGAGCGGCACCGGCCAGGCCCCGGCGTAGACGCAGGCGCAGAACAGCGCGGCAAAGTCCGGTCCGGTTTCGGCGATCAGCGCGACACGATCCTGCGGCTTGATGCCCGCCGCGATCAGGCGGCGGGCCGTGACCAGCGCATCGTCGCGCATCTCGGAAAACGGATAGACCCGTTCGAGCTGCCCGCGCATATCGTGAAAATTGAGGCCTTTTTGGCTCTTCGCGGCGTAATCGATGGCCTCGTTGAAGGTCGCGAACTCTGCGCGCTTGCGTGGCAAATCGCAGTCGTTCGGCGTCGGCGTCAAAGCGGCGTCGGTCATTTCTTTAGCGATACCCGTAATTTGCAGCGCAACTCCCTGCGCCCTATCATGTCCCCACCGTCCGAGTTATCATTCTTCGCAACGGTCCAGCTTTCCCATTTGATAAGGACTGTGGCACGAATAAGGCGAAAAAGTTGCGTTGAACAGGATTTCGTCATCGAACGGTAGCGAAACCGAGCGTCCTCGGCGAGGTCGGAAGGGGGCTGCCCGCAAGCGCGCTCGTCCGCTTGACGAGACGAGCCTGCGCGACCTTGCGCTGTCCTATGCCGCGCGTTTCGCCACCACCGGAGCCAAGCTGGAAGCCTATCTTGCGCGCAAGATCCGCGAGCGGGGCGTCGCCGAGGATGGCGACGGCCGCACCCGCGAGCTCGATGTGAAGGCACTCGTCGCCCGGCTGGCCGAACTCGGATATGTCGATGACGAGGCTTATGCGCGGATGAAGACGCGCGACCTCACCGGCAGGGGATACGGGGCGCGGCGGGTCGAACAGGCGCTGTGGGCGGCAGGAGTGGAAGAAGAGGTGCGCGCCGAGCATGCTCCCGGCGAATTGCAGAGCCGCGAGGCGGCTGTCCTCATGGCGAAAAAGCGCCGTTTCGGACCATTCGGTGATCGCTCCGCTAACGACCGTGTTAAGGAGCTTGACCCTGTTGTAGCACGCAAGCTGCGCGAAAAGCAGCTGGCCGCAATGCTGCGGGCGGGTCACGCCATGGATCACGTGCGGTTCATAATAGATGCGCAAAGCGCTGAAAGAGTTGAGGAATGGCTTGCAGAAGCCGAGGGGGAAGACCCCAGAGATGAGTATTGACCGAATCCCGGTGTTCGTCTGGCTGCGCGCTGCGTTGGCCACAGCACTGATCGCCGCTTGCTCTCCGGTCGAAACCAGCCGCGATCAGTCCCCCTCCACCGTGTCCGAGGACGCTGAGGACACCGAGCGGCATCCGATATCGGGTCTGGAGATCATCGACGTCACGGTGGTGACCGCGGACGAGCGCATCACCTTCAAGACCGAACTCGCTGCGAGCAGCGAAGCGCAGACGCGCGGCCTGATGTTCCGGACCAAACTGGCCGATGACGAGGCGATGATCTTCCCCTCGGACATCCCGCAGAACCGCAGCTTCTGGATGCGCAACACTCCGATATCGCTCGACATCATCTTCATCGGGACCGATGGCAGGATCACCAACATTGCCGAGCGCACCGAGCCCTATTCGCTGGAGTCGGTGCCATCGGCCGGGCTCGCGACGGCGGTGCTGGAAATTCGCGGAGGCCTGTCCGATGAACTCGGCATCGCTCCCGGGAATGCGGTGGAATACCGGCTACCCGAAAAGGCCCGTGAATGATCTTGGCGCAAGGCGGCAATTCCGCTATCCGCGCCGCCATGGGAATCTTCGGAAAAATCTTCACCTGGTGGGACGGCGCGACGCTGGGCACGCATTGGTGGGCCATGCGTGCAGGCGGCGAACATGTCGGCACCGACGCGCAGGGTAACAAATATTATCGCAAGCGCGCCAAGGGCGGGACCAATACCGGCTCCTACACCCAGGCGGAAAAGCGCTGGGTGATCTACAACGGCGCCAACGATGCGAGCCGGGTCCCGTCCGAATGGCACGGCTGGCTGCACGGCGCATTCGACGACGTGCCCGAAAGCCATTTGCCGCCAGCGAAGATCTGGGAAGCCGACTACACGCCCAACGCGACCGGTACGCCGCAGGCCTATCTTCCGCAGGGCGCTCTCCAGCGCGGCGGCAAGCGTGCGGCTGCGGACGGCGACTACGAGGCGTGGTCCCCCGAGGGATAGGAATGGCCCGTCGGAGCGTCCTTTCGGTAGTTCTGCCCGTCTTTGCGCTCGCCGCGTGCGGCAGCGAGACGGACGAGCAGGGAACCGTTCGGACGGATATTGCGGAGCCTTCGGGTGAGAGCGCAGCGGCGTCAGAAGCTGCGGTTGCCGAAGCGGCTGAAGGGGCCACCCCGATGTCCGACCGGGTCGCCACGCTCGGCCTGCTCAACAAGCGTAACAATCTATCCGAAGATATCGAGATGAAGCCCGGCGAGGTCCGCGAGATCGGTCCGGTGATTCTGACTCTCGCGGCGTGCGAGCGAACCGCCCCGTGGGAGATGCCCCAAGAAACCGGCGCCTTCGTTCAGGTCGACATCCTCGATCGCGGAATGAGTGAGCACGCGCGGGTCTTTTCCGGCTGGCTATTCAAGGAATCGCCCAGCCTCAACGTGGTCGAGCACCCGATCTACGACGTCTGGGTCAAAGACTGCGCGATGAGTTTTCCGGGCGACGAGTGAGCCGCCCGGGCGCTTTCGATCACATCGCGATAGACTGCGACGAGATCGTGCTCCGGCAGCCCCCGCGCCTTTGACACCAGCTTGAGATAGTCCTTCTGCGGCATTTCGACGGCGCCGAGCGTCGCGAGGTGATCGGTCATGAACTGGCAATCGAGCAGACGGTAGCCGCCGGTCTTGAGCAGCGCGACCAGCCAGCACAGCGCGACCTTGCTAGCGTTGTCGGCGCGGCTGAACATGCTTTCGCCGCAGAACACCTGGTCGAATGACACGCCGTAAAGCCCGCCGACCAGTTCGGCCTTGCCCGTGTCGCCCGTCTGCCAGCATTCGATCGAATGGGCGTGACCGGCGCGGTGCAACTGCTCGTAACTGGCGACGATGCGGTCGCTGATCCAGCTTTCGGGATGGCCCGGACGCGGCGCGGCGCAGGCGCGGATGACTTCGCCGAACGCCTCGTCGATGGTCACCACAAAGCGGTCGGTGCGCAGCACCTTGCGCAGGCTCTTCGACACATGCAATCCATCGAGCGGGATGATCGCCCGGTCGCGCGGTTCGACCCAGAAAACATCCTGGTCGTCGCGCGTATCGGCCATCGGGAAGATGCCGCTGCGATAGGCGAGCAGCAGCGTTTCGACCGGTATCAAGGAGCGCAAGGGCGAATGCATAGCAGGCAGGTGAATAGCAAGACGCCGGCGTGCAAGGCAAAATCGATATGATGCGCACTTTGTCGGGCGGTCCGCGATCGCCTGTTGCCTATCGCGATGGCGGAGGCTAAAGCGCGCCTTCCCTGCAGGGGTGTAGCTCAGCTGGTAGAGCATCGGTCTCCAAAACCGAGGGCCACGGGTTCGAATCCTGTCACCCCTGCCATTTCTTCACAAATCCCCAGAATCGGCTAGGAGCTTGCGTAAGCAAAGGAGCGGACGCTGCGATGGATCTGGTCGAAAAGTTTCGAAAATACAGCGGCAAGTATGGCGTGGTGCATGCGGCGCTAGCCGGTGTGGGGCGTAAGGCTCCGGCGATCTGGCAGGCTACCGGTCCGATTGTATCGCGCAGCTATGTGCTTGAGTATTGTCGCAGGGAGGGACCTCGCGGGCTCAACCTGGGATCGGGATCGCATTGCATCGATGGGATGCTGAACGTCGATATCGATCCGCGCGCCGATGCCTTTGTGGACCTGACAAAGCCGCTCCCGTTGCCCGATGCGTGTTTCGATGTGATCTTCACCGAGGAGGTCATCGAGCATGTCGACGAGGCGGCCGGGGCACGCCTTTTGGATGAATGCTTTCGCGTGCTGAAGCCCGGCGGAGTGATCCATGTGGCGACCCCCTGCCTAGAGTATTTCGGTGCCCGTGTGGCGAACGAAGATTCTCACGGTGCCGAGATCAACCAGATCTTTTACGAGCACGGCCACCGCTTCATCTATTCGCGTCCGCGGTTGACTGCGGCGCTCGAACAGGCCGGGTTCGAGGCGGTGCGATTCTACAAGTACAAGGATCCTGAAGCATTGCTGGGACGATACGACAGCCATGCCGCCCGTTTCGATCATGATCCGGCGATTTCGCACCACGTCGAGGCGAGCAAGCCGGGTTCGGCCGCCAATCTCGGCGCCTTTACAAGCGACGCCTGATCCACAGCGTTCACTTTGAGCGCAAGTTATATGAACGCAAGCTAACGCGCCCGGTCAGGTCTTCGCCAGACGAAGCGTGGCACACCGTCGTCGAACCGAGCGGCAACGCTCGCGATCAGGAGAACGACGATGTGCCAGTTCCGCTACAACAGCTCGCGCCCCGATAGCTGGGTGATGCCGCGCCAGCCGCTCGATCCGAGCGTGCGCGCGTTGGCTTATGGCCGGGTGCGCCCGATGCACGAGCCGAGCTGGCTCGAACGCCTTATGGGTCGGTATTGAGGGGTCGGGCGGGGCGCCCGCCGCCGGGGCGCCCCGTCGACATCAGTATTCCTCGGGCTCTTCGGGTGTTTCG
Source organism: Erythrobacter sp. GH1-10 (assembly GCF_045363165.1). Classification (NCBI taxonomy): domain Bacteria; kingdom Pseudomonadati; phylum Pseudomonadota; class Alphaproteobacteria; order Sphingomonadales; family Erythrobacteraceae; genus Erythrobacter; species Erythrobacter sp. GH1-10. Next base: position 82,183 of record NZ_JBJFLP010000002.1, read on the forward strand.
ACCGTGTGGGTCGGCCCTGCATCCTTGATGCCTTGTGCGAGTTTGAACACCACACCCGACAGCAAAGCGAGGGCCAACAGGTTGGGCAGCGCCATGGCCGCATTGGAGATGTCGCCGAGGCGCCAGACCAATTCGGAAGGCTGCGCAGCAGCGAGCCAGATCACAACGCACCACAGAACGCGCCAGATGATGTGCAGCGTCTTTTCGCCGCCGCGCGACGAGCCGGGGATCCGGTCGTAGAGGAAGGTGATCGCCCGCTCGCCGTAATACGACCACGTCAGCAGCGTGGTGAAGACGAACAGGATCAGGGCGGTCGAAGCGACAAGCGTTCCCAGCGGAATACCCGCGATCTCGGTCGGGAAGGCGGCCGCAAAGGCGCCGCTGGTCATCTCGAAGCCGACGCGGTCGGATTGCCACGCATGCAACACCGCTTCGCCGCCTGCGGTGAAATCGCCGCGCACGGTAAGGATGACCAGCGCGGTCATGGTGCAGATCACGATCGTATCGATGAAGGTGCCCAGCATCGCCATGCGGCCCTGTGATTGCGGATCGTTGGTCTGAGCGACGGCGTGAGCGATGGCGGTCGAACCTTGGCCTGCCTCGTTCGAGAACAGCCCGCGCGCAACGCCGGCGCGCAGGGCCATGATCATCGCCGCGCCTGCAAATCCGCCCACGGCTGCCGACGGATTGAACGCGCTGTAGAAGATCAGATAGAATGTTTCCGGAATATCGGAGATGTTGATGGCCAGGGCGATGATCGCCATGATGATATAGGCGACCATCATGAACGGGATGACCTTTTCGGCGACGCTGCCGATCGACTTGATCCCGCCGATAATGACCGCGAAGACGAGCACCGCGACGATCGCTCCGCCGATGGCTTCTTCGATCCCGAACAGCTCATTGAGACCGTCTGCCACGGCGTTGGCCTGGATCGAGTTGCCCGTAACGAGTGCGGAAAACAGGGTGCCGAGACAGAAGACCACGGCGAGCCAGGTCCATTTAGGCCCCAGTCCCATCATGATGTAACTCATCGGGCCGCCGCGCTTCACCCCGTCGCTCGTCGTCTCGCGATAGCGGATTGCAAGCGAGCCTTCCGCAAAAGCGAGCGCCATGCCGATCAGGGCGGTGACCCACATCCAGAAAATCGCGCCCGGTCCGCCCAGCGCGATCGCGGTGGCGACACCGGCGAGGTTGCCCGTGCCGACCTGTCCGGAAAGCGCGGTCGAAAGCGCGGCGAAGGGTGAAATTTCTCCGTCGCCTTCGCCCTTGCGACCTGCGAGCAGCCCTTTGAAGGCTGCACCGAGATTGCGGAGCGGATAGAATTTCAGGCCGATCATGATCCACAGCCCGATGCCGAGCAGGATGATCGTCATCGGCGGAAAGGGAATGACAGCCTCCCCGTTCCAGGTGCCACCCCAGATGAAGTCCGAAACATTGGTAATCGGCGCGATCCATGCTTCCGCGCCCGATGCTGCTGCAGCCATGTGTGGCTATCCCCTTTTGCGTCCCCGAAATTCGAACGGCCCGAACGGGCCGGATGTGAAGCGCCGCACGCTAGTGGCGCGACCGCGCCTGCACAAGCCGAAACCCGCGTCCTTGCCCTTGCTTTTGCCGGAGGCCGCGACTATTGGCACACACGTCTTTCCGACATCGCAAAATCTTTTGGCCCCTCCGGCGACCTTGTCCCGGGCGGCGACGAGACCTACCTGAAAGCGATTGCCGGACAGATTCGCAACGTGAAGGACAAGGCTCGAGAAATGGCCGAAGAAAAGAAACGCAAGACATCGCCCGCCGAGTTCGTGAACCAGGTGCGAACGGAAACGAGCAAGGTGGTGTGGCCGACCCGCGAAGAGACGATCCGCACGTCGATCTTCGTGTTCATCTTCATGGTGATCCTGTCGCTGTTCTTCTTCGGTATCGACAGCCTGTTCAACGCAATCGTCAAATTCCTTCTCTCGCTGCTCTGACGCGCGAGACGACCAAGCCCTTTCAAGGATAATCCATGGCCCGCTGGTACATCATCCACGCTTATTCCGGATTCGAAAACAAGGTCCGCGATGCGATCATCGCCGAGGCCGAACGGCTTGGCCTTTCCGAAGGTGTCGAGGAAGTGCAGGTCCCGACTGAGACCGTGACCGAGATCAAGCGCGGCAAGAAGGTGCAGGTCGAGCGCAAGTTCATGCCCGGCTATGTCCTCGCCAAGCTGAACATGACCGACGATATCTACCACCTCGTCAAGAACACGCCGAAGGTGACCGGCTTCCTCGGTTCGGGCAACAAGCCGCAGCCGATCAGCGAGAAAGAGGCCGCGCGCTATTTCGGCGGCGTCGAAGAGGCCAAGGCCGCGCCCAAGAAGGACATCAGCGTCGATTACGAGATCGGCGACCAGGTCAAGGTGCTCGACGGCCCGTTTGCAAGCTTCAACGGGGTGGTCGAGGAACTCGATTTCGACAAGGCCAAGGTCAAGGTTTCGGTCTCGATCTTCGGTCGTGCAACGCCGGTCGAGCTCGATTTCGAACAGGTCGAACTGGTCAAGTAACGGTGTCGGCTGGATCAGGTCGGGCCGATGGCAGAACGGGACGAGGAGGCGGTCGGGGCGAATGGCTTCGCCCAGCTACCGCTCACCGTCGCGCACCCGTTCCCCGGAGAATTCGTCGATAAGCTGCTGGGCCGACCCGATGCCGCGCGCAAGCTCGCGCAGATGGTCGCGAGCATGTCTGAGAAACTTTCGCCCGCCGATGCGCTCGCGATCGCCGCGCATGCCCGCGCGCTGGCTCCCGATGACGGTTACGTCTGGCAGCTGACCGACCCCGCCGTGCGTGCGCACTTCGCCGCGTGGCACTGGGTCATCGTCAATGTCGAATCGCGCAACCGGGTTTATGACCGCGCGGTGCGCGAGAATATCGGGCCGGACAGCGTGGTGCTCGAAATCGGGACCGGCACCGGCATCCTGGCGATGATGGCTGCGCGCGCGGGCGCGAAACACGTCTACACCATCGAAGTGGTGCCCGCGATTGCCGAGGCCGCGCGGCGCAACATCGCCGCCAACGGCTTTGCCGACCGGGTCACGGTGATCGCCAAGGACGCAAACGATGTCGAAATCGGCGAAGACATTCCCGAGCGCTGCAACGTCTTCCTGCACGAGATCGTCGACAACATCCTGCTTGGCGAGGCGATCCTCCCGCTGACCCGCACGGCGCGCGAAAAGCTGCTGACCGAAGGCGCGGTCATGCTGCCCGAGCGCATCTGGGCCAGCGGCATGCTGGTCGATTACGCACGGGCGGATTGCCCCCGCGGGCCGGTGACGCAATGGGACGGTATCGACCTCTCGGCGATCGACCTGTTCGCCCCCAGCACCAAGCCGCTGCGCGCAGATCGCCGGGGCGACACCGCGCTAACCGCGCCGACCCGCCTGATCGAATTCGACCTGCGCGGCGAATACGCGCTGGAGACGGAAGGGATCGAAGCGCCGATGGTGCTGACCGCGGAGGGCGCGCCCAACGGGCTCGTTCAGTGGATCGGCTTCGGCTTTCCCGGCGGGCTCGATTACGAGGTCGACGAAGACGAGAAGCACGCCTGGTCGACGCTGTTCCACCCGCTGGGAGACCAGCCCGTGCGCGCTGCCGGCGACGAGGTCACGCTACGCGTGGATCACAACCACCTGCTGATGGGTTTCAGCCTGCCCCGGTAACCGAAGCGGGCTGCGCCGGCCTACTTCGCCTTCTTGCGCGCGGGCTTCTTCGCTCCGCCCTTGAGCTTTTCCAGTTCGGCATCGACTGTGCTTGCTCGCCGCATCTCGTCGATTTCCTTGTCGACGTTGGCGCTCGTGCGGGCGCCTGCCGAGTCTTCGGTGGCGAACCGGCTGCGTTTTTCGAGCGTCGAAATGCGGCTGAGATAGCTGTCGGCCTTGCTGGTTTTTCCGCTCGTTCCGGTTGACGCACCGTCGGCGGCAGCCTGTGCCCGGGCCTGCTCGCGGGTTTCCTCGCGCTTGGCTTCGAGTTCTTTCACTGCACCGTCGATCTCGGCGAGATCGGCGTCGGCCTGAGCGATCTCGTCTTTCGCCTTGGCGATCGTCTCGCGGCATTCTTCGCGGGCCAGCAGCGCTTGCCGGGCAAGATCCTCGCGGTCGTGATCCATCGCGGTCTTTGCCTTGTCACCCCAGTCGGCCTCGCGCATCTCGGTCTGCGCGATCGAGGCTTCGAGCCGTTTCTTGTGCTGGCGCGTTTTCGTGCGCTCGCCTTCGAGCGAAATGATCGCTTCCTCGATCTCGCGCTGGAGACGATTGAGCATCTTTGCGGGGTTGGAGGCGGCTTCGACCGCGCTTGTGACATTGCTCGAAATCAGGTCCCTGACCTGGATGGCGACCCGCAGCATACCCTAACCCCTTGATGAATTTGCCGTTTCGACCCGGACGGTTGCATCTGAGATATTGCGATATCGTGAACGCGCAGAATCGTATTGGAGCAGAGCGACATTTTCCCGTTGCCTAGGGGCAGCGATTTTGCGGAAAGACGCGGGATCGTTGGTCTTCCGAAGCCCGCGAATCCAGTCCGGCAACGCGCCGGAATCGCTTGCATTGCCGGGCGAAATCGCTATGTGCGCGTCCTCTCGTCACATCGATGGGAAATCCGTGCGGGAGGAGGGCCATGGCTCTCCGCTGGACCGCTTAACATGAGCCGTTCCGTTCACCCCGAGCTTGTCGAAGGGCGAAAGATGGCGGCAACAGTGAGAAAGGAGGCCATTCATGGCCAAGAAAATCGAGGGCTATATCAAGCTCCAGGTGCCCGCCGGCACCGCCAACCCCTCCCCCCCGATCGGCCCGGCGCTGGGTCAGCGCGGCGTCAACATCATGGAATTCTGCAAGGCGTTCAACGCCGCCACGCAGGACATGGAAAAGAACGCCCCGATCCCGACCACGATCACCGTCTATGCGGACCGTTCGTTCACCTTCACCACCAAGACCCCGCCTGCCAGCTACCTGCTGAAGAAGGCCGCCAAGGTGAAGAAGGGTTCGGGCGAACCGAACAAGGACAAGGTCGGCAAGATCACCCGCAGCCAGCTGAAAGAGATCGCCGAAACCAAGATGGCCGATCTCAACGCGAACGATATCGACCAGGCAATCAAGATCATCGAAGGCTCCGCGCATTCGATGGGCCTCGAAGTGGTGGAGGGCTAAGACCATGGCAAAGCTGACTAAGAAGCAGAAGGCCGTCGCCGAGCTGAACCCGGAAAAGCTCTACACCGTCGACGAAGCGATCGCGACGCTGCGCGAGCACAAGGCGAAGTTTGACGAAACCGTCGAAGTCGCGATGAACCTAGGTGTCGATCCGCGCCACGCCGACCAGATGGTCCGCGGCATGGTCTCGCTCCCGAGCGGCACCGGCAAGGACGTCAAAGTCGCGGTGTTCGCCAAGGGCGACAACGCTGAAAAGGCTCTCGCCGCAGGCGCCGACAAGGTGGGTGCCGAAGACCTGATGGAAGACATGCAGAACGGCAATCTCGACTACGACCGCGTGATTGCGACGCCGGACATGATGGGCGTTGTCGGCCGTCTCGGTAAGGTGCTCGGCCCTAAGGGCCTGATGCCGAACCCGAAGCTCGGCACCGTCACCCCGAACGTGGAACAGGCCGTGAAGGACGCCAAGGGCGGCCAGGTCGAATTCCGCGTCGAGAAGATGGGCATCATCCACTCGGGCATCGGCAAGCTTTCGTTCAAAGACGAAGACCTGAAGGCCAATTTCAAGGCCATGACCGACGCGATCGTGAAGGCGAGGCCTTCGGGCGCGAAGGGCAAATACGTCAAGAAGGTCTCGCTGACCTCGACGATGGGCCCGGGCCTGAAGATCGACCTCGCCGAGGTCGAAGGCGCGTAATTCTGAGCGTTTCAAGCGCTGGCGGAGCCATCCGGTCCCTGCGGGGCGGTTGAAGCTTCGCGGCTGATCCGAAGTTACGAAGGGCCGGGGGAAACCTCGGCCCTTTGTCGTTTCAGGTCCGCAAGAGGTTGCGCACCCGCCCGATCGCTCCGCTGCGTTCGGCGAGGCCCTTTGCGGTGGCGACGGTCCGGTCGAATCCGCTCCGCGCTCCGAGCAAAGTGCGGTTGGCCAGCGTCGGTTCGAGCAGCACGAAGCTCGAACATGCCACGCTGCCGGTTCCGAACATCGCCTTGTGCGCGCCTTCGCCCTCGGTGAAATCGAAGTAGGCGAAGCGCTCCTCGGCGAACAGCCGCTCGAGCGCTACCATCTGCAGCACCGTTCCGGGCGACAGCCGCGCCCAGTCGGGATGGTAGCCGAGATGCGCGTAGACGAGAGTCTCGCCGACCACCGGCAGCGACAGGTACGCGATCGGTGTCTCGCCGACCGAGAGGAGGAAGCAGCGTATATCGCCACGCTTCGCCGCGGCGAGCATTTCGTGCCGCGCTTCGGGCGTATCGGGCAGACCGGCATCGAGCAGCCGGGCCTGGTAAGTCTTCGCCGATAGCGGCAGCGCGGCAGCGAGGAAGGCTTTGATCTCCCCGGGGGTGCGGTGTTCGCTGACCGAATAGCCTCCCGTTTCCTTGTCCAGCTTGCGCGCCTTGCGTCTCAGGGTCGAGCGGGTCTTGCCCGAGAAGCCGGCAAGGTAATCCTCGAAGCCCCCCGACATGTCGATGTAGTGCCTTCGGTAGTCCTGCCGCCCGCCGACGAGGTGTCGCGGAAAAAGACGTTCGATCGCAGCCAGCGCGGATTGCGGGGCCGAGAGAACGCGCAGTCCGTCGCATTCGGGGCGGGGCGGGGCAATTGCTTCGCCGTTTGCGAGAACATCTTCCAGGCTGAACGACCACGTCGCCAGCTGCCTCTTGACCGCAAACAGCCGTCTCGATCCGACGGTGAAATCGATGCTCGCAACCGAAGTCATAGCGCGCCGTAAAGCGTGTTCGAGACCACCTGCTCGACCATCCTCGCACCGGTGCGCAGCGGATCGGCGGGCAAGGGTGCGATCGTCTGGCCGGGATCGGCAAGGCGCGGCGGGTCGTCGCGATAGGTTGAAGTCGTCACGCGTTTCATCCGCTGAAGTTCGCGGCAAAGCCCTTCGAACCGGCGGCGTACGATCCGGTTCACCGCGAGCTTGCGGCGGTTGATGAGCTCGAAGGAATGGCTGACGAGGGTGAAAGAATGGCGCCGCTCGTCGCGCGCATGGCGGATTGCGGCGACCATTTCGGCGAGCGAGAGCGCGGTGATTTGCGCATGACGCTGCCCGCCGCCGAGCGTGCCGATGGTGCCGACCGGCACTTCGATCACGCCGCAATGCCTCAGCGGATCGCGGTCATCGCCGCCGAGGCTGATGCGGCTGGCACCTGAAGCCAGTGCCGGGCAATGGCTGCTGTCATAGGCGATGTCCAGGTCCGCCAGCGCGCGCAGCGTATCGTCGTTCGCGCCGTAATTGCCTGCGCGAAAGGCGACCGGCGCGGGCGCTCCGGCGGCGACAAGCGTGTCGCGGGCATATTCGAGGATGGCTGCCTGCTCGTCCAGCGGGAAGTCGAACAGGTTCGTGCCTGTGCGCTTCGAGGCAAGCGGATTGGCATCGCCCGCAATTGCGAGCCATTCGGTGTGGCAATGCAGCTGGACGTCCTGCCCGGCTTCGAGGATCGGCGCGACTACGTCCTCGATCGCCGCGACACCCCAGACCAGCGCAGGCATCGGATCGACGAAGAACACCGCCTTCTGTCCGTAGCGCTCGAGCAGCTCGAGCTTGTGGGTGATCCCTGCGGGTCCATCGGGCGTCAGGCAGGCGATCGAGCGCGCGTAATTCTCCGCCCGGCCGGCAGGGCCGAGGTCGTCGACCAGTCCCGATGAATACTCGGTGTCGATGGTGATGAAGACGCAGGTCATCGCGCCTATTCCGGTAGCGGCAAAGGGTTAAGGCCGCGTTTGGGATCAGATCCCGCCGGGGGTGAAGTCCCAGCCGTTTTCCGCCAAGCCTTCGCACAGCGTGTCGAAGCAGCTTTGCAGCGCTTCGCGATCGGTCGATCGGATCACGAAATTCGATCCGACCTTGCCTTCGCGGAAGAAGGGGTAGGAGCCGATCTGGCAGTTCTCGTGCGCTTCCTCGATTTCGCGCAGCAGCATCGCGACTTCGCTCTCGGGGATGAACCCGCCCACCGTTTCCGAGATCAGCGGCGCGCCGCCTTCGAGCTTGCCGGTGAGCGCATCGAGCATGCCCGCGGTGATATGCGGCACGCCCGCCATCAGGATCACGTTGCCGCGGCGGATTCCGGGCGCGCCCGACATGCGGTTGGGGATCAGTTCGGCGCCCTCGGGCACCCGCGCCATGCGCAGGCGACCCTCGTTGACGCCGCCCTTGTCGGCATAATAGCGCTCGAGCAGCGCGCGCGCTTCGGGATGGATGATGACCGGCACGCCGAGCGCCTTGGCCACCGCATCGACGGTGATGTCGTCATGCGTGGGGCCGATCCCGCCGGTGGTGAAGAGATAATCGTTCTGCGCGCGCAGCGCGTTCACGGCTTCGACGATGCGGTCCTCGTCATCCGCCACGACGCGCACTTCGGAAAGGCGGATGCCCTGCACCTGCAGCCAGCTTGCGATCTGGCCGATGTTCTTGTCGCGGGTGCGACCGGAAAGGATTTCATCGCCGATGATAACGAGCCCGGCGGTCCAGATCTTGTCGGGAGAGGTCATGGACAGCGATGTAAGCGAAGCGGCTCGCGGATGCTAGCCGCCAGAAGAGCTATTCCGCGGCTTCGAGCTGTTCTTCCGCCGACTGTGCATTCGCTCCCGCGCGGCGGAATGTCAGCAAGCCATCGACCACCGGATCCTCCGCCATGCGCTTGCGGTCGATCACATACTCCTGGTTCAGCCGCCATGGATACTCGATCGAATTGCGCGGCATGATGTGTTTGCCACGCTGGATATATCCGCTCGAGAAATCGAACACGTCGTCTTCCACGATCTTGGCTTCGTCCTCGGGTGTGAGCACCGGCACCGCGATATCGCTGCCGGTCGCGCGCATATGGTTCAGCACGCGGCACACGAAGTCCGAATTGATGTCGGCACGCAGCGTCCAGCTGGCGTTCAAGTACCCGAACACCACCGCAAGGTTGGGCAGGTTCGAGAACATGCAGCCCTTGTAATAGAACCGCTCGTTGAACTGCACCGGCTCGCCGTTCACGCTGATCGCGATTTTCCCCGCGACCGCGAGTTTCAGCCCGGTGGCTGTGATGATGATGTCGGCTTCGAGGAACTCGCCCGACTTCAGGCGCACGCCGCCTTTCTCGAACTTCTCGATATGGCCGGTGACGACCTCGGCCTTGCCCGCCTTCATCGCTTCGAACAGGTCGGCATCGGGCACCAGGCACAGCCGTTGCTCCCAGGGGTTGTAGGGAGGCGAGAAGGCGTCCTTGTCGAAACCCTGTCCGAGCGCCTCCTCGATCTTGCTCCAGAGAGTTTCCTTGACCTTTTCCGGCTTGTCGCGCGCCATCTTGTAGGCGTAATCCTGCATCCGGATGTTCTTGAACCGCGTGATCCGGTAGGCGAGCTTCTCGGGCAGCACCTTGCGCAGGAAATTGGCGATCCGGTCCTTCGCCGGGCGCGAGAACATCCAGGTCGGCGTGCGCTGGAGCATGGTGACCTTGGCGGCCTTCTTCGCCATCGAAGGCACGATCGTCACGGCGGTGGCGCCCGAACCGACGACCACAACCTTCTTGCCGGAATAGTCCAGATCGTCGGGCCAGAATTGCGGATGGATCACCTGGCCTTCGTATTCGCCGAAATCGAATCCGGGATCGTAGGGTTCGTCGTAATCGTAATAGCCCGCGCCGAGATAGAGGAAGTTGGCTGTGAGCCGCGTGGTCGACCCGTCATCGAGTTCCATTTCCACATGCCAGCGTGCCTCGTCCTCGCGGAAATCGGCGGATACGACCTTGTGGCCATAGCGGATGTGCTGGCGGATACCGCGTTCGTCGACGATGCGGTTGAGATAATCGAGAATAGCGGGCGCATCGGCGATGCTCTTTTCATGCCGCCACGGTTCGAAGTCGAAGCCGAGCGTGTGCATGTCGCTGTCCGAGCGGATGCCGGGATAGCGGAACAGGTCCCACGTACCGCCGAGGTTTTCGCGTCGCTCGACAATGGCATAGGAGTGGTGCGGCGCCTTCATCTCCATATGCGCGGCCATGCCAATGCCGGAAATGCCGGCACCGACGATGAGTACGTCGAAATCGGGTGGGGTGGCTAACATCGCTTCAGGCTCTCTCTTCCCGTGTTGACATCAATGTAAACACACGCGGGCGGGAAAAGCGAGTCATGATTGCATTTTGAAACTGACTTTCCGGACGCGGTTCGTTAGGCGCTGCGGCCATGAGAAAAATGCTTCGGTTCGCCGCTTCTACCCTCGTCTTGTCGCTTTCAGTTCCCCTCGGTGCTCAGGAACCCGAGGACGACGATCGGCCCGCAAACGAGATCGTCGTCACCGGCGAAGGATTGCGGCAGGCGCCGTCGATCGGGGCCTATTCGGTGACCGAAATCGAGCGCGAGCAAGTGATTGCCAGCGCTTCGGGCCGGATCGAGGACGTGCTGCAGAATGTCGCGGGTTTCCAGCAGTTCCGGCGCTCGGACAGCCGCTCGTCGAACCCCAGTGCGCAGGGCGTGACGCTGCGCGCGCTCGGCGGCAACGCCACGAGCCGCGCGCTGGTGCTGCTCGACGGCGTGCCGATCGCCGATCCGTTTTTCGGCTATATCCCGCTGTCGTCGATCGCGCCCGAGACGCTGTCGCGGGTGCGGGTGACGCGCGGCGGCGGGTCGGGGCCGTTCGGTGCGGGGGCGCTGGCGGGAACGATCGAGCTCGAAAGCGCAGACGCAGCGACGCTCGGCCCGGTTTCGGCCAGTGTGCTGGCCAACGACCGCGGAGAGACCGAGGCGAGCGCGGCCCTGGCAAGCGACCTGGGCGCGGGATTTGGCATCCTCTCCGGGCGATGGGATCGCGGGCAAGGGTTCTTCACGACGCCCGAAGACCAGCGCGTTCCCGCAACCGCGCGGGCGGGCTTCGACAGCTGGCAGCTGGGTGTCCGCGCGGTCGCTCCGCTCACGCCCGACATCGAATTGCAGGCGCGCGGCAGCGTGTTCGAGGACGCCCGCACCCTGCGCTTCGAGGGCGCGGATTCGACCAGCGAAGGACAGGATGCGAGCCTGCGTGTGGTTGGTCGTGGCGAATGGGAGTTCGATGCGCTGGGCTATGTCCAGGCGCGCAATTTCTCGAACGTGGTGATCAGCTCGACCCGCTTCGTGCGCGTGCTCGACCAGCGCAACACGCCATCGACCGGGCTGGGCGGCAAGATCGAGGTCCGTCCGCCGATCAACGAGGCGCACACCGTCCGGATCGGGATCGACTACCGCCAGGCCGATGGCGAATTGCAGGAAGAGGCCTACAGCGCCTTCACCGGCGCGCTGCGCGAACGCCGCAGGGCGGGCGGGACGAACAGCAATCTGGGAATATTCGTCGAGGACGATTGGCAGATCGGGCCGCTGCTGCTGACCGGTGGTCTTCGGGCCGACCGCACCAGTATCGCCGACGGCTTCTATCGCGCGGTCGATGCCGACGGGGCTCTTGTGAGCGAAACGATCGGAGAGAACCGCAGCGATTGGGCGCTGAGCTGGCGCGCGGGCGCGCTCTTCTATGCAACCCGAGAGCTCGACATCCGCGCCGCTGCCTACACCGGTCTCCGGCTTCCCACGCTCAACGAGCTCTACCGCCCGTTCGTGGTGTTCCCGGTGGTGACGCAGGCCAACGCCGAGCTCGAGAATGAGCGGCTCGAGGGTTTCGAGGTCGGCGTGACGTGGCAGCCTGTCAGTGCCGTGGTGCTGGACCTGACCGCGTTCGACAACCGGGTGGAAAACGCGATTGCCAATGTCACGCTCGCGCCGAACCTTCGCCAGCGCCGAAACCTCCCGGCGATCGATGCACAGGGTATCGAAGCCGCACTGGCTGTGAAGCTTGGTGAAGTCGGTTTCGACGCGTCGCTCGCCTACACCGACGCGACCATCGATGGCGAGGGCACGTCGGCGGCACTGGACGACAACCGCCCACCGCAGACGCCCAAATTCGCCGCTTCCGCGACGCTGGCCTGGGAGCCCTCCGACGGCTGGCGCTTCGCGACGACGCTTCGCCATGTCGGCGCGCAATTCGAGGACGATCAGGAAACCGACCGGCTTCCGCCGGCGACCACCGTCGACCTCTTCGCACAAGTCCCCTTAGGCAGGAGGCTTCATCTGCTCGCCCGCGGCGAGAACCTGTTCGACGAGGAAATCGTGACCCGCAATTCGGGCGGCGCGATCGATCTCGGCGTACCGCGCACGGTCTGGCTGGGGCTGCGTCTGGGCTATTAGGCCCCCGGCCGAACGGGCCATTCGGCAAGAATATATCCGCAATCACAGCTGCGACGCATTCATGCTGCGCCGCAGCAAAAGATGTTGCATTTTTGCTACGCTGGCCGGAGGAAGTGCGCCGGACTCTTGGCACAGGGATTCGCGCTGATACTCTCTGTTCCGGAGAGCCCATAAGGCCAACAGGCCATGGGGTTTTGTGGAGAGGACAATCAATGACACGCAAGCTTGCAGCCTACGCTGCCGGCCTTATGGCCTGCAGTTCGTTCACCGCCCCCGCCTTCGCTCAGGACAGCGAGGACCAGGCGACCCCTACCCCGCCGCGTGACGACAATGTGATCATCGTGACGGCGACGCGCCGTGCGCAGGACGTCCAGGATATCCCCATCGCCGTGACCGCGATTTCCCCGCAGGCACTGGAAAATCAGGGGGTCGACAACATCCAGGAAGTCGCGACCCTTGCTCCCAGTTTCACCAGCAGCCAGGCGCAGCTCGCCTCGGGCTCGGTTGTGCTGCGCATTCGCGGCGTGGGCACGACCTCCAACAATATCGGTTTCGAAAGCGCGGTCGGCATCTTCATCGACGGAGCCTACCAGTCGCGGCCAGGCGTCGCGCTCAGCGAATTCGTCGACATCGAGCGGGTCGAGGTGCTTCGCGGTCCGCAGGGCACGCTGTTCGGTCGCAACACCTCGGCCGGTGCGCTCAACATCACCACCAAAAGGGCCGACGTGAACGAATTCGAGGGATTCGTGAACGCAAGCTATGGCAGCTTCGAGGAGATCAGCGTCCAGGGTGCGGTCAACGTGCCGATCGTGCAGGACACGCTGGCGCTGCGGGTCACCGGTGCCTGGCGCCAGCGCGACGGGTTCCTCGATGTTGTCGACCGCACCGGAACGGTGATCGGCGACACCAACGATGTCGATCAATACCTCGTCCGCGCGCAGCTCGGCTGGGACACCGAAAGCGGGGTGCGCGGCCGCCTGATCGCCGATTATTCGAAGAGCAAATCCAGCTGTTGCGGTGCGATCGAGCTCTTCCAGTCGCCGCTGGTAACCGGCGGCGCCTATGCCGCAGTCGGTCTCGGGCTCAATGGCGGTAACGGACAGTCGGTGGTCGCGACCACTCCGTTCGACCAGACCACATTCGAAGAGGCGCTCGACAACCGCACCGTCTCAGCCAATTTCGCACCGGTCGCCGATATCGACAACTGGGGCATAACCGGCGAACTCGAATTTCCGATTTCGGATAGCGCCGACCTGATCTTCATCGGGTCTTACCGCAAATATGAATCATTCGAGAATTACGACTCCGACTTTACCGACCTCGACATCTTCAACGTCGATGCGCTGGAGCTCGAACTCGAAACCTGGACGGCCGAGCTGCGGCTTCAGGGCGAGGGGGCCGAAGGCAGGCTCAACTATGTGCTCGGGGGCTATTTCTCGGACGAGTCGATCGACCAGTCGGTCAGCTTTGCGCTCGGCAGCGAATATGACGAGAATGTCGGCGCATTGCTGTTCGTGCCGACCGGCGGCGCGTTGGGTCCGACCCCGCTCGAGCTGTTTACCGGGATTGACCCCGCCGGGACGAGCAACACCAACCGGTTCCAGCAAAGCGCGCAGAGCTATTCGGTCTTCGGCAACGTCTCCTACGAACTGGTGGAAGGGCTCGAGCTGACACTCGGCGCACGCTATTCGTGGGAAGAAAAGGATGGCGGCTTCACGCAAACCGCCGTCAACAACCAGATCTGCCCTGCGACACTTGGCGCGCTCGGCTTCATCCCGGCGGCGCTCCAGCCCTCGTTCATCGGGCTCGGCTGCTTCGGCTTCACGGCGCCAGCCGATCTGCCGCAATCCGCAGTGCTGCCGCTGGTGCGGACTTTCCAGTCCGAATTCAGCGACGAGGAGCTGATCTATACCGCGCGGATCGGCTACGCATTCGCTGATCCGGTGAACATCTATGCGAGCTTCACTCACGGGTACAAGGCAGGCGGTATCAACCTCGACACCACCGCGGCGGTGGGCGGAGCCGACCCGACCTTCCTTTCCGAAGAGGTCGATGCGTACGAGATCGGTGTGAAGAGCCGGTTCCTCGACGATGCGGTCACGCTCAACCTGGCCGCATTCTACGAAGAGTTCACGAACTTCCAGGTGCTCGAATTCACCGGCACCGCGTTCCAGACCTTCAACGTACCGGTGGCCCGCTCGAGTGGGCTTGAAATCGAAAGCGCTATCCGTCCGACCGACGAATTGACCTTCAATGCTTCGGCGACGATCCTCGATGCCCGCTATCCGGAAGACTGTGCAGGCACATCGACCGCGGTTACCGTTCTTTCGCTATGCGGCAACAAGCTGACGAATGCGGCGGACGTGGTCGCGATATTCGGCGGGCTGTGGGAGAAACCGCTCACGGACTCGGTCGAGTTCTTCCTTTCCGGCCAGATACGGCTCGAAAGCGACCAGCGCACCTCGACCCAGGCGATCGTGCCGCCGGGTGCAGCACAGATCGCCGCCGCGGGCAGCGTCCAGGCTGCGATCGATGCGGCCCCGCTGATCATTGCCGATGTGCAGGACGGCAAGGAGTTCATCAACCTGCGGACCGGTCTGCGGTTCAACGACGGCCAGTTTGCGATCGAGGGGTTCGTCAACAACCTGACCGACAATGTGGTCCGCGGGGTGACCTTCAACACCACCTTGCGCGGTAGCGGAGCGGCGAACTCGCGCTCGGCCTTCTCGCTCCAGCCACGCACTTACGGCGTGACGGTTCGCGCGAAGTTCTGATCCTCAAGGACAGGCGAAAAAGGGCGGCTCGGGAAACCGGGCCGCCTTTTTGTTTTCGCCCTCAAACGCCGGGCGCGGGCCATCCGGCCCGCTTGGCTTCCTGCCGGGGGGCGAGCCCTTCGGGCGCGCGGTCGCGCGCTGTCACGCATCCGGCGTGATTCCATTCACAGGTAGCCACCGTGTTACGGAGAACGGTCGCGCCAGCGACCGCAAGGGCGACTGCAGGCCCGCAGCGTGTGCGTAGCGCAGCTCGTCTAGCGAGGACGTGCCCCCGGATGGGGGCACGCAAACAAGCTACATACTCCTCGCGATCAGCATCTTCATGACCTCGTTTGAGCCGCCGAAGATCCGCGTGATGCGCGAATCGCGATACATTTTCGCGATCGGATATTCGTTGATGTAGCCCGCGCCGCCGTGAAGCTGGAGGCACTTGTCGACGACTTCACCCTGCAATTCGGTGACCCAGTACTTGGCCATCGCGGCAGTTGCGACGTCGAGCTCGCCCTTCAACAGCTTGGCGATGCAGTCGTTGACGAACACGCGCGCCGCGGTGCCGCGCGCCTTGAGGTCGGCGAGCACGAACTGGGTGTTCTGGAAATCCCAGATGGTCTGTCCGAACGCCTTGCGCGATTTCACGTACTCGACCGTCGTCTCGAGCGCCTTCTCGATCCCGGTGGCCGCGCCCATAGCGATCACGAGGCGTTCCTGCGCGAGCTCGCCCATTAGCTGGTAGAAGCCTTTGCCCTCGACCCCGCCGAGGACGTTCTCTGCCGGAACGAACACGTTGTCGAAGAACAGCTCCGAGGTGTCCGCCGCATCGAGCCCGATCTTGTCGAGCTTTTTGCCGCGCTGAAAGCCTTCGGCCCCTTCGGTTTCGAGCAGCATCAGCGAGATGCCCTTGGCGCGCTCGTTCGGGTCGGTCTTGGCGACGACGACGATGAAGTCGGCGGTCTGGCCGTTGGAGATGTAGGTCTTGGCCCCGTTGATGCGGTACCCATTGCCGTCCTTCAAAGCTGTCGTCGTGATCGACTGGAGGTCGGATCCGACACCCGGTTCGGTCATCGCAATCGCGCTGACCAGTTCGCCGCTGACCAGCTTGGGCAGGTATTTCTGCTTCTGCTCTTCGGTCCCGTGGCGCACGAGATAGGGTAGGATGATGGTGTTGTGCAGGCTTGCAGCGAAGCCATCGACGTTGTGTTTTGCCTGCTGGTCGATCACCACGATGTCGTGGCGGAAGTCGCCGCCATGGCCGCCATATTCTTCCGGCACGGAAACGCCGAGCAGTCCGGCGGCTCCCGCTTCGTTCCAGAATTCACGCTCGACCTGGCCGTCCTCACGCCATTTCTGGACGCGCTTTTCAGGGGCGTGCTGCTTGTAGAATTTGCCCACGGCATCGGCGAAGATGGCGATCTCTTCGTCGTCCATGAATTCGGGCTGGGGTACGTCAATAACCGGCATTTCGGATCCTCTCTCACACTCCCTACGACCCGCTCGCCCTGAGCTTGTCGAAGGGCTGTCCTTCCTTCTATGTTTCGCGCTCGCCAGAAGAAGTGCAGTGGTTGGCCTTCGGCCAGCTTCGCTTCCGACAGGCTCAGCGCGAGCGGATTAGGCTATTTCCCCTTCCAGTTCGGTGCGCGCTTCTCGGCGAAGGCAGCCGCGCCCTCGCGCGCGTCTTCGGAAACGAACACGGGCGCGATAAGCTCGGCCTGCTTCTTGTAGCGATCTTCCATCGCCCAGCCGCGCGATTCCTTGATGATCTGTTTCGAGACCTTGACCGCGAGCGGGCCGTTGGCGGCGATCCGGGCGGCGAGCGCCTTGGCACCGTCGAGCGCCGGGCCGTCGACGGACTCGTTGATCAGGCCGATCTGATAGGCGCGCTCGGCCCCGATGAAATCGCCGGTCAGCGCGAGTTCCATCGCGACGCGTTCGGGGATCTGGTCGGGCAGCATCATCACTCCGCCCGCAGCGGCGACGAGGCCGCGCTTGGCTTCGGGGATGCCGAACTTCGCGTCCTTGTGCGCGACGACGAGGTCGCAGGCGATCATCAGCTCGAGCCCGCCGGCAAGCGCATACCCTTCGACCGCGGCGATCAGCGGCTTCTTGGGCGGGGCCTGAACCACGCCGCCGAACCCGCGGCCTTCGACGGTCGGGCTTTCGCCGCGCAGGAAGCCCTTGAGGTCCATACCGGAACAGAAGGTGCCGCCCGCGCCGGTCAGGATCCCGACGCGCAACTCGTCTTCGGCATCGAGCCGGTCCATCGCAGCGGCGATTCCCTCGGCGGCCGCCTTGGTCATGGCGTTCTTGGCTTCGGGCCGATTGATGGTGACGATCAGGACGCCGTCCTCGACCTGCGTGAGGACTTCTTCGGTATCGGACAAGGTTCTCTCCCTAGCTAAAATGCATGTTTCAGTTTGAAACTGAATTCTTGTGCGATTGGTGCAGCGGGCTTACGGTTACGTCAACCGCATTTTGGATAGATCGAGAGAGGAAATCATGGGCGAAGCCTATATCATCGACGCAGTGCGCACCCCGCGCGGGATCGGCAAGCAGGGCAAGGGCGCACTCGCCGCCGAGCATCCGCAGCATCTCGCCGCGACGGTGCTGAAGGCGATCAAGGAGCGCAACAATCTCGACACCAGCACTGTCGACGACGTGATCTGGTCGGTTTCGACGCAGGACGGAATGCAGGCGGGCGACATGGGCCGCATGGCCGCGCTCGATGCGGGCTACGACATCACCTCGTCCGGCACCACGCTCGACCGGTTCTGCGGCGGCGGGATCACGTCGGTGAACCTCGCGGCGGCGCAGGTGATGAGCGGGATGGAAGACTGCATCGTCGCGGGCGGCACCGAGATGATGAGCCTCACCGCCGCAATGTCGAAGGAAAAGATGCAGGCCGGGATCAAGCCGCCGATGATGGGAAGCTATAACGAGCGGCTGCAAGCGGTGCATCCGCAGTCGCACCAGGGCGTTTGCGGCGATGCCATCGCGACCATGGAAGGATTCACTCGCGAGGAACTGGACGAGGTCGGCTACCGCTCGCAGCAGCGCGCCGCCGAGGCGATCGACGATGGCCGGTTCGACAAATCGCTGGTCCCGGTCGTCGCCGACGATGGCACGGTGGTGCTCGACCGCGACGAGTATCCGCGCCCGCAAACGACCAAGGAAGGTTTGGCGCAGCTCGAGCCCGCCTTCACCAAGATCGCCGACGTACCGCTCGACGCGAAGGGCACGACCTTTCGCGGGCTAATCAATCAGAAATACCCCGATCTCGACATCCAGCATTTCCACCACGCCGGGAACAGCTCGGGCGTGGTCGATGGCGCGGCGGCGGTGCTGATCTGCTCGAAGGAATACGCGCAGAAGCACGGGCTCAAACCGCGCGCGCGGATCGTTCAGACTGCCAATATGGGCGACGATCCGACCTTAATGCTCAACGCGCCTGTCCCGGCGGCGAAGAAGGTGCTCGAAAAGGCTGGGATGAGCTTGGACGATATCGACCTGTTCGAAATCAACGAAGCCTTCGCCGTGGTAGCGGCCAAGTTCGTGCGCGATCTCGGGCTCGACTGGGACAAGGTCAATGTCAACGGCGGCTCGATCGCCTTGGGCCACCCGATCGGCGCGACCGGCTCGATCCTGATCGGCACGATCCTCGACGAACTCGAACGCCGCGACCTCAAGACCGGCCTCGTGACGATGTGCGCGGCGGGCGGCATGGCGCCTGCGATCATCATCGAGCGGGTGGACGATTTTGTCGACTGACACGGTGTCTTCGGTTGCTGACAACACGCCCGTCGTCATCGGCGTCGGGCAATATTCGGAGTGGATCGACCGGCCGGGCTACGAGGCGCTGTCCTATATGGACCTCGCGGGACGCGCGCTGGCGGCTGCGATTGCCGATAGCGGGGCGAGCGGGTCGGTCGCCGATGCAATCGACACCCTTGCAGCAATCCGCGCATTCGAGATGTCGCGGCCCGACCGCAAGCCGCCGTTCGGAGCGCCCGACAATGTGCCGGGCGCCATCGCCAAGCGCGTCGGCGCCTCGCCCGAGCGCCTGATCCTCACCACCACCGGCGGGCAGACCAACCAGCAGCTGGTCGGCGAATATGCGAGCGCCGTTGCAGCGGGCGAGAGCCAGTGTGCGGTGATCGTCGGAGCGGAGGCGATCAGCACGGTGCTTGCGCTCTCGGCCAAAGGCGAAAAGCCCGATTGGTCGGAAGAGATTGGCGGCAGGTTCGAGGATCAGGGCTTCGGGGTCGAGGAACTGATGGAGCCGGCGCTTTTCGCGCACGGCGCGACCGGTGCGATCCCGCTTTACGCACTGGCCGAGAATGCGCGGCGGCATCGGCTGGGCAAGAGCCTCGACGAGTATCGTCTCGATATCGGGACGCTGTTCGAACCCTTCACCAAGGTTGCCGCGGCCAACCTGCACGCCGCCGCACCTGTGGAACGCAGCGCGGAGGAATTGGCCACGGTAACCGAACGCAACCGCATCGTTGCCGAGCCCTACACACGGATGACGGTCGCGCGCGACCAGGTGAACCAGGCGGCGGCGATCGTCGTCGCGGGTGCGGGTCTCGCACGGAAGCTTGGCGTGCCCGAGGACAAATGGGTGCACATCCACGCAGTGACGGCGGCGACCGAGCTCAAGCTTTCGCAGCGGCCCGATCTCTCCGCCTGCCCGGCCAGCATCGCCAGCGTCGAAGCCGCGCTCGAGCGGGCGGGAAAAGGCATGGCGGATATGCGCTATCTCGATTTCTATTCGTGCTTCGCGATCCCGGTCTTCAACCAGATCGACCATTTCGGCCTGCCGACCGACGACCCACGCGGGCTGACGCTGACCGGCGGCCTCCCGTTCTTCGGCGGGGCGGGCAACAATTACTCCGCGCACGCGATCTGCGAGGCGGTGCAGGCTGTGCGCGGAGATCGCGGCAGCTTTGCGTTGGTCGGGGCCAATGGCGGCTGGATGAGCAAATATGCAACCGGCGTGTACTCGACCGAACCGGCGGACTGGTCGGATGGGGACCGGTTCGAGAAACTCGCCAAGGCCGATCACGCGGTGGCGCTGGGCCGGGGAGCCTTCGACAGTGCCACCGTCGAAACCTACACGATCAACCACGCCAAAACCGGCAGCGTCGCGGTCTGGATCGGGCGCAACGCAGCGGGCGAGCGGGTGTGCGGCAATGCCGACCTGACCGACGAACCGACCCGCGCTGCATTCGAAAGTGGCGAACCGTTCGGCGTCCGGCTTGCTGTCACGCAGGACGAGCGCGGCCGCACTATCGGACGCCTCGCATAGCGGCCTTTTGGGGGCGCAATCCCCTTTCCTACAGCAGACCGGGCGTGCCAAGGCAGGGCTTCTGCCAGGAGCCAGCGAGTTTTTTACTTTTGCAAAGTGTCAACTTCGAATTCGAGCGAAATTCCACGCGAAAACAGGCGGGTATGGCTCGATTTCCGGGATGACACGGTGTCAATTCTGTCAACTTCGCATCGGCGATGCGCGCGGCTCGCGGCTCCCTTTGACAAAACGCCGCACACAGCGTATTTAGTTACAAACGTAACTATATTGACCTATCCAAGAGAGAGCCCTCGCCCATGACCAAGCACCCCGGAGACCTGTTCGACAATCCCGCCGGACTCGACGGATTCGAATTCGTCGAATTTTGTGCGCCGGAGAAAGGCGTGCTCGAGCCGGTCTTCGAAGCGATGGGCTTCACGCTGGTCGCGAAGCACCGCTCGAAGGATGTGCATCTGTGGCGTCAGGGCGGCATCAACCTTATCGCCAATTACGAGCCGCGCAGCGCGGCATGGTATTTCGCACGCGAGCACGGCCCCTCGGCATGCGGCATGGCTTTCCGCGTGCGCGATGCGGCCAAGGCGTATGACCACCTGATCGAGCAGGGCGCGGAGCCGGTCGTCAACGAGACCGGTCCGATGGAATTGCGCATTCCCGCGATCCGCGGAATCGGCGGTGCAATCCTCTATCTCGTCGATCGCTATGCGGGTGCAGAAGGCAAGAGCCTGACGATCTACGACATCGATTTCGATTACCTGCCGGGCGTCGATCCGTATCCCGAAGGCGCTGGCTTTCACACCATCGATCACCTGACGCACAACGTCTACACCGGCCGCATGAAGTACTGGGCGGACTATTACGAGACGCTCTTCAACTTCCAGGAAATCCGCTTCTTCGACATCAAGGGCGAATATACCGGCCTCACCTCGAAAGCGCTGACCGCGCCCGACGGCAAGATCCGCATCCCGCTCAACGAAGAGGGCGAAGGCGGCAAGGGCCAGATCGAAGAGTTCCTCAAGGCATTCAACGGCGAAGGCATCCAGCACATCGCGCTGATCTGCGACGATCTCGTCGCCTGCTGGGACCGGCTCAAGGAATTCGGCGTGCCATTCATGACCGCGCCGCCGGAAACCTACTACGAAATGCTGGACGAGCGCCTTCCGGGCCACGGCGAAGATGTCGATGCGCTGAAGATGCGCGGCATCCTGCTCGACGGCACCACGGAAGGTGGCCAGCCGCGCCTGCTGCTGCAGATTTTTGCCGAAGCGCAGGTCGGTCCAGTGTTCTTCGAATTCATCCAGCGCAAGGGTGATGACGGGTTCGGCGAAGGCAACTTCAAAGCGCTGTTCGAAAGCATGGAACGCGACCAGATTCGCCGCGGCGTTCTGGAGGTGGAGCAGGAGCCCGCAGAATGAGCGCGGTAAAACCCTCAGGGATCCACCACGCCGCCTATCGCTGCAAGGACGCGAAGGAGACGGTCGAATGGTATGGCCGCGTGCTCGGTATGGAGTACACCACGGCCTTCGCCGAAGACCATGTGCCTTCGACCGGCGAGTATGATCCGTACATGCACGTCTTCCTCGATGCGGGGAACGGCAACATTCTTGCCTTCTTCGAACTGCCCAACCAGCCCGAAATGGGCCGGGACGAGAATACCCCCGCATGGGTCCAGCACCTTGCGTTCCGGGTGGGCAGCGAAGAGGAATTGCTTGCGGCGAAGAAGCACATCGAGGGCGAAGGCATCGACGTGCTCGGACCGACCCATCACGGCATCTTCAAGTCGATCTATTTCTTCGACCCCAACGGCCACCGGGTCGAGCTGGCGGCCGACATCGGGACGAAGGACCAATATGCGGAACTCGCTCGCGTCGCGCCGCTGATGCTCGACGAATGGTCCGAGACCAAGAAAGCCCCGCGTCACGCCGACTGGCTTCACGAGATCGCCCGAGCCGAGCACGCCAAGGCCGCGTCCGACGGCTGAACCGTGTCCCGAACATGGTAAACCCTTGTTGACTCTATTCCGGCGCCTCCATATCCCATTGGCGTCTGGAGAGACGAGGTCGCATTAAGCAAGCCTCCAGGCGGAAATGAGTTTCGGGGGGAACTTGATGAAGTCCGGTGCGACCACAATTCGTTCGTTTGCGTCCTTGTTCGCCGTTTCCGTGGCGATTTCGGCGGCGACCAGCGCCAGCGCCCAATCGACTGGGCAAACCAGAAACGAGCTCGAGCTTCCCGATACCGACGATCCGGATCGCCCATCGGTCGATGTCCGCATCGAACGCGATGCCGGGCTGAGGCCGGCCTGCCCGTTCGAGGACAGCGATCTGACGGTATCGCTCACCGACGTTGAATACAGGGATGCGCGCGGGACCGAGCTGGCCCCTGAACTCTTGGAATCGCTCGCGCGCGTGCAACTGCCGACGGGTACGCAGCCGCTTTCGGTGGTTTGCGACATCCGCGATGCCGGCAACCAGGCGCTTAGAGAAGACGGCTGGATCGCAACGATCCAGGTTCCGCAGCAGCAGCTCGAAAACGTCCTCCAGCTCGATGTCGTATCGGCGAGGATTTCCGAAATCCGCATTTCCGGCGATCCCGGCCCCTACCGCGAGAAGCTGACCAAGATTCTGCAGCCGCTTAGCGAGTTCGATCCTCTCAACGAGCGCGAGGCGGAGCGTATCCTGCTCAACGCCAACGACATTCCCGGCCTTAGCCTGCGGCTTGCGCTCGCGCCGTCGGGGGAATCGCCCGGCGCAGTGATCGGCAACCTGTCGGTGAATTTCGAGCGCTTCAACGCCTACCTGAACGCCCGCAACTACAACGCCGCGGCGATCGGCCGCGAGACCGGCTTTGCGCGCTTCGAGGTCTACGGCATCACCGGGCTCGAAGACGCGACCTATATCGCCGGTCAATCGACAGTCGATTTTAGCGAGCAGTACATCCTCCAAGCCGGTCACGAATTCGGGATCGGGGCGGGCGGTGTCCGCGTCGGCACCGAGGTGGCTTACGCGCTTTCGCGTCCGGATATCGAGAATATCGATCTCGAGACCGACACGCTGATCGCGAGCCTGTGGGCGACCTACCCGCTGATCCGCACGCCGCGGACCATCGCCAATGCCTCGCTCGGTTTCGATTATGTCGAACAGAACACCGATGTGTTCGGCGTCCCGCTCAGCAAGGACGCGATTCGCACGGTCTATGCCCGGAGCGAGATTGCGGGCGAGAAACGCAATCTCGATGGCTCGATAGCGCTCGCCTACGACGGCTTCCTCGAGGTCAGGAAGGGCCTCGGCATCTTTGGCGCGACCGAGATCGGACAATTCGGCACGGCTGTCACCGACGGCATCACGGCATCGAGGCCGTTCGGCAACGCTGACGCCTTCGTCGTTCGCTTCGGCGGAGAGCTCAACTGGTTCCCCGGTCCGATTTTCGATCTGCGGGCGCGGATGGAAGGGCAGTGGACCGACGATCCGCTGCTCAATTACGACGAATATTCGATCGGCAATCTCAGCATCGGGCGCGGTTACGATCCCGGCGCCAACAGCGGCGACCGTGCGATCGGCGGCCTCGCGGAGATCGGTGCTACCGTATTCCGCTCTGCCGACATGCAGGCACGATTGTTCGGCTTCTTCGACATCATCCAGGTGGAGAACCTCGACCGCGGGACCCCCGATCCGCGGCGTACGCTCAAGTCGGTCGGCGGCGGCCTGCGGTTTCTGATCGGCGATGGCCTGCGGGCGGAAGTGACTTACGCCAACCCGCTCGACGAGGCGTTGTTCAACGATGAGGAACCGCCTCCGGCGCGGGTCTTGTTCTCGATCACGACCAAGATCCCCGCATTGTTCCGCTGAAACGGGTAGCGACAGGAGAAGACAAAATGGCAAACGCTGGCAAGGCACTTCGTCGCAAAATGCTCGTTTCGACCGCGGTGGCGGCAGTGGCGATGGTTCCGCACGTTGCGAACGCGCAGCTGGTATCGATCGGTGATCTCAACTCGCAGATCGATCAGGATGGCGAAGACGGCACTGGCGTTCATCAACCGCTGGTGGTCTCGGCACCCAATGCGACCACGCGGAATTTCACGGTCAATTCGAGGGTCGTGATCGCCAACTGGGACCAGTTCAATGTCCCCTCGACCACCACGCTCAACATCGATCCGGGTATCGACGCCGGGGCAGTCGCGCTGACCGAAGCGACGCTGATCAACAGGGTTATCGGTGCGACATCGTCCGATCTCGGCGGGACGATCAACGCGACCGATATCAACCTGTGGGTCATCAACCAAAACGGAATCCTCTTCGGCGCGGACACGTCGATAAATGCAAACAGCTTCTTTGCTTCGACGATCGGTGTCAGCGATTCCGAATTGTTCGATTTCTACAACGGGGTCAGCGACACACTCAGCTTCACCGGATCGAGCAACGGGACGATTACAACCACTGGCGGTGGCGGATCGTTCACCGTCGACGGAACACCTTCTGTAAGCTTGGTCGGCGATGGAACGCTCGCATTCATTGGCGAGGGGTTGAATCTCGACGCATCTTTCAACTCCGACAACGGCAGGGTTGTGTTCGTTACTGCCGAGTCGGTCGACATCCAGTTCAGCGTCGGAAGCCCCCTCGTTTTCACGGCACCTGCCGGCACGACTATCGCCCAGCAGACGAT
Organism: Erythrobacter sp. GH1-10; assembly: GCF_045363165.1. Taxonomy (NCBI): domain Bacteria; kingdom Pseudomonadati; phylum Pseudomonadota; class Alphaproteobacteria; order Sphingomonadales; family Erythrobacteraceae; genus Erythrobacter; species Erythrobacter sp. GH1-10. The sequence goes on from NZ_JBJFLP010000002.1 coordinate 107,292, forward strand.
CGCTGGCACGGTAAACGGGCAGACGGTCGAATTCCGCATGTATACGGGGAACAACTTCCTCAGCGACATGCTGATCAACGCCGACGTTACGGCCAATGCCGCGGTTGCGTCGGGTAACGGTATCCGCCTGTTTACCGACAAGACAACCGGTGGCGGGCCGACCGATCCCGATATCGTGGTCGCGGGCAGCCTAGCCTCGAACGACGGTATCTCGTTCAACAGCGGAGGCGATCAGGTCAACATCACTGCTGGTATGATCGATGCCGATGCCGATACCAACAACACGGGCAACCTTGCGATCAACCGGGTCGGTGGCGGCAATATCGGCTTGGACGCGACCTCGATCAATGCGGCTGGCATTACATCCTCGGGCACCGTTTCGATCCAGGTCACGGATGACCTGACAGCCACGTCGATCACGTCGAGCGGCGCGATCAACGTCGACAGCCTGGGTGGCGGGAACCTCTCGGTCGGAGATCTGACAGCGGGGGGCAACGTCCTGCTGGGGACGACCGGCAACATCACGATGGGGTCGCTCAACAACCCCGCCATCGATCTCGTGCTCGGTTTCGCAGCAACGCCGAACGATGTGACCATAACCGGCGATGTCAGCGTCGATGAACTAACTGTGTCGATGACCGGGGATTTCGTCGCGCAGAACATTATCACCGACAACAGCGACATAGTGATCGATGCGAATTCGATCAACGCGCTTGCGCTTAATGCGCAGAACGATGCGATCAATCTGGATGCGGTGGGCGGAATCACAACGACCTCGCTGACGGCGAGCGGCATCATCGATGTCGACAGCTCGGGCGGCGGCAACCTGTCTCTGGGCAATCTGGCTGCCGGTGCAGATGTCACGCTCGACACGGCCGGCAATGTCCAGATCGGGACTTTCATCGACCCGACCGAGGATCTCATCATCGGGGCCGACGAAACCGTGGCAAACGTTACCTTTTCGGGTGACGTTTCGCTCGATGAATTCACGGTGTCGATGACGGGAGATTTCAGTGCCCAGAACCTGACGACCGACAACAGCGACATCGTCATCGATGCGAATTCGATCAACGCGCTCGCGCTTGATGCGCAGAACGACGCGATCAATCTGGATGCGGTGGGCGGCATCACCACGACATCGCTGACGGCCAGCAGCACAATCGACGTCGACAGCTCGGGCGGCGGCGATCTTTCGCTGGGCGCGCTGGCTTCGGGCGGCAACGTCGTGCTCGACACGAGCGGTAACGTCCAGATCTCGACGTTCAACGAACCCACGCACAATCTCACCGTCGGCGATGACGATACGGCAACGAATGTGACCTTCACCGGCGATGTCACGGCCGATCAGCTGGCTGTCCTCATGAGCGGCAATTTCAGCGCTCAGAACGTGACGGTGGACGCGCTCGACCTCGCCGAGCCCGCAGCGCTTGCATTCCTGACGCTGACGGCAAACTCGATAGCCATCGATACGACCGGCGCTCTGGATGTCTCGACCCTGATCTCGTCGATCAGCGGCGACCTCACGCTCGAAGCGCTGACACTCACCGCCGCCGACCTGACTTCGACGGGCGGGAATATTTCCCTGACCGCCACGGGCGATGGCGTCACATCCGGCACGGTCACCGCCGGCAATCTCACCGCGAACCAGATATCGCTCGAAAGCGGCAATGGCGGTGCCTTCTCGCTTGGCAATGTGACTGCGGATGACGGCATCACGTTGAACACCTCGGGCGCGACGACTGCGCTGGTGGTCGATGCCGACAACGATGGTGGAGGCGGCTCGCTGAGCGGGACGTCGCTCGACCTGACGGCCACTTCGGTGAACGCCAGCGGCACGACCACCACGACCGGAGATATGGTCATCGCCAGCTCGGGCGCTGGCAATCTCGTCCTCGGCAATATCAATTCGGCCGGAGCCGTAGACCTCGATACGACCGGGACCGTACTGGCTGGTTCCGCCACGGCCGCCGGCGCGCTGACCGTCGGAAACTCGGCCAATCTTCTGCTCTCGCCCAGTTCGGTCCAGTTCACCAACGACATCTCCGCGGCCAGCGTTGCGATCTACACGCAAGGGGCGTTCCTCGCGGAATCGACCGGCGGTACGGATCGCGACATCACCGCGACATCCGGATCGATCACTATCGATGCGCTCACCATTCTCGCGCAGAACCTCGAGACGACTGGCGGCGGAATAGCGCTTACCGCGCGGCAAACCGGGCTTGGTAACGACCAAGTTGCGATCGATGTCAACGATCTCGAAACCAACGGAACCGGCGACATCAACATCATCAGCCTCGGCGACACCGGGGCGGCCAATGCCGGTGGCGGGAAGATCCTGACCGGCGTGCTCGATACGCGCGCCGGAGGCCCGGGAAGCATGTCGGGTGACATCTTCCTCGACACGACCGGCAATATCGAAACCGGAAACATCCGGACCGGCGGCCTGTTTGTCGGCACCGCCATCATCCCGAACGAATTCGATCCCGGCGCGAGCACTCAGGCCGTAACCTCGGTGATCAACACGTCGGGGATCGTCGATCTCGGCGACTTTACGAGCGACCAGATCATTCTGACGGCGGGACAGATCATCGCCAATAATCTCGTATCGACGAGCGGCGATGTCTCGCTGACCGCGATCGGGATTGATGGACTCACTCCGGACGGCACGATTACCGCGAATTCGATTATTTCGGCGGGCAGCATCACGCTGACGAGCAACGATGGTGGTGCGATTGCCGGCGGCAACCTCGACGCCCAGACGACTATTACCCTTTCGACCACGGGCGCGCTCTCCTTTGGCGATGCGATCGCGACCGGCGTTTTCGATATCGGCAATCCGAGCGCGCTGACGATCAGCGGCAACATCGATGTCGGCACGTTCAATTTCACCACCGGCCTCAATTTCGTCGCCAACGATGTATTCGCCGCCGACGGCCTTTCGATCGATGCCAACCTGATCGAGGCGAATGCGGTCGGCTCTGCCAACGGGAATGTCACTCTGATTTCGCGAGGTCTCGTCGCGCCCGGTACCCCGGCGGCGACAATCCTGCCGGGGACTGTGCAGACTGATTCCATTGCCGCTGGCGGCACCATCGACGTCACCAGCCTGAATGGCGGTTTCCTAAACCTCGGCGATCTGACCGCAGACGGAGACATCAACCTCGATACAAACGGCAATGTTTCGCTCGGGGGCGTCAACAGCAATCCGGCCGACGCCACGATCGGCACGCTTTCGATTAGTGGTGAAACCGTTGCCGATGCGGGCCAGATTACCATTGGCGGCAACGCAAGAGCGACTTCGATTTCCATCGCCGGGTCGGGTCCAGTCACGACGCAAGACATGACCGCGATTGCCGGATCGCTGTTCGTCAATTCCAATAGCGCGGTATCGACAGGCGCATTGTCGGCTGCCGTAAACCTGATTGTGGAAGCCAACGGTGCCGCGAGCGACATCACGACAGGAACGGTGGGTTCCGATGGCGGCCTGATCTACCTGACCGCTGGAAGGAACCTCACAACCGGAGACATCTCCACCGACGCCAACTCGGCAGCGGCAATTGACTCGATCCTGTTGCACGCCGGGCAATTGATCTCGACAGGCTCGTTGCTTGCCGGAGAGGATGTCTTGGCTGTCGCGGGAACGACCTTCACTTCCGGAGGAATCGCGGTCGGCGACGACATCACCGTCGACGCAGGCGGCGTGGCAACTATTGCTGGCGATGTCGCGACCGATGGTACGGGCAACCCGAACAACACATGGGTATTCACCGCCGCCCCTGGTGCTCTCGGTCTCATTATCGATCCCGATAGCGGCGTGCCGACCATCAACATCAGCGGTTCGGCCATCACTATCGGCGGCGCAATCGACGGTCTCGACCCGCTCGACAATCCGGTTGCCGATGTCACCCTGACCACGACCGGCGCGCTCGAGACCGGTCAGGTCGATGCGCTCAGCCTGACCATCTCGAATCCGACTTCGATTACTTTCAACGGTTCGGTAACCGCGCCGACGCTGAGTATTGCGACGACAGGCGGGATCGACTTGGCGATGGGCACCGGCGACCTGACCAGCGACGATGTCTCTCTGAATGCCGACTTCGTCAGGGCCAATGCAATCACTGCCGAAAACGGATCGGTCAGCATAGTGGCGACGGGCGGAAGCGCCAATCCGCTTTCCGGAACCGTTACGACTAACTCGATCACCGCCTCGTCCAGCGTTGCGACCGAAGGTAATATCGAGGTTCAGAGCGACAGCGACGGGCTGTTGAATCTCGGCGTGTTGCAGGCGGACGGCTTCATCCGTCTCGACACTGGCGGCACCTTACAGACCGGACAGGTCGATGCCGATTTCGATGATGCGAATGGCGGCGACCTGATCATCGGCAGCACGGCCGCTCTGGCTCCGGAACTTGTCACGTTTGGTGGGCCCGTGAGCGCTGCTGGCATCTCGATCCTCACCGATACTTCGGTCGATGGCTCGATCGATGCGACCGGCTTCGATATCACCGCCAAGACCGGCGCGTTGACGATTACCGGAGGGGACATCACCGCGGCGATCATTTCCGCTGCAGGTGCAAACAGCCTCACTTCGAATGGCACAATAGCGGCCGATCAAATCAATTCGACCGGCAGCAGCGTCACCGTCAACGCCGGAACCGTTGCCGGTGGCTCGGTGACCGCGAACGGCAATGCGACGCTCACGGCTTCCAATGCGATCACGACCTCCTTCATCACATCGACCACCGGCAATGTGCAGGCCATCGGCAATGGCGGTGGCACGCTCGACTTGGGCAATGTGACCGCGAACAACGGCTCGATCGATATCCAGAGCAACGGCAGCGGCCTGCTCGATCTCGGCGATCTAACGGCAGGCAGCGGGATCGAACTCGACACCGCTGGCACTTTGCAGACCGGCAAGATCGATGCCGATTTGGATAATGCGAATGGTGGCGAGCTAATAATCGGCAGCACCGCCGCGCTCGCCCCCCAAAGCGTAACCTTTACCGATGCCGTGGAAGCTACCGGCATTACGATCTTGACCGATGGTGCCCTCGACGCGAACGGATTGATTGTCGATGCGAGAACGGGCGCGCTCGATATTACAGCCAGCACGATCGACGCCGGTGCCGTCTCGGCAGGAGATGGAGCGAAGCTGACTTCGGACGGGACGATCCTGACCACATCGATCACATCCGACAGTCCTACCGGCTTAATCGATATCGAAAGCACGGGCGGCGGGGACCTGACTCTCGGCAATGTTGTGTCCGGCGGCGGGATCGAGATCGATTCCGATGGGGGAGCTCTGTCGGCAGGCACCGTCGATGCGATGGGCGGCGCGTTGCGGATCGGCACGGCTGCGCAGGATCTCGCCTCGGCTACGCTCACTGGGCCGATTAGCGGCACCAGCGTCAGCATCTATGTCGCGGGGGCGTTGAACGCCAACGGCCAGACGATTGATGCGACAGCCAGTGCGCTGGAGATCATTGCCGGAACGATCACGAGCGGCGCCGTAACCGCCGACGGCAACGCGGCTCTCACGGCTACTGATACGATCACCACCGCGTCGATCACGTCTGACACCGGCAATGTGCAGGTGACCGGCAATGGCGGCGGAACGCTCGACCTGGGCAATGTGACCGCCACCGCCGGGTCGATCGACATCCAGAGCGATGGCGGCGGCCTGCTCGATCTCGGCGATCTGGCGGCGGGAAGCGGGATCGAACTCGACACCGCAGGTGACCTGACGGCTGGCGAGGCCGATGCCGGCACGGGTGCTTTGACGATCGGCAGCACAGCGGCGCTTTCGCCCAACTCGGCGAGCTTCACCGGTCCGCTGAGCGGCGGGACAGTCGCGATCGACGTCGAAAATGCGTTCGACGCGACCGGCCAGAACGTGACGTCCACAGGCACTCTCGACATCGATGCCGGCACGATCACCGCGGCGATCATATCGGGGGCCAGCTCGGCCACGCTCCTTTCCAGCGGGACCGTTACCGCCGACGAGGTCAATTCCTCGGGGGGCACTGTCACGATCGACGCTGCGACCATCGCAGGCGGTTCGGTCAGCGCGAACCAGGATGCGGTGCTGACCGCTTCGGGCGCAATCACCACGACAGCGATCACCGCGACCAACGGCCTGATCGACGTCGAAGGCACCGGGGGCGGCAATCTGGACCTTGGCGATCTCCAGGCCGGCAATGGCATCGAGATAGACGCAACGGGCGCGCTTTCTGCCGGCGCTACCGCCGCGGGCAGTGGTCCGCTGCGCGTCGGGACCGATGCCCAGCGGCTCGCCTCGGCCACTTTCACGGGCGCGCTCAGCGGTCAGAGCATATCGATCTTCACGGTTGGAGCGATCGACACCAGTGGCGAGAATCTGACCGCTACCGGTGGCGATATCGAATTGACGGGCGACACCATTTCCGGCGGGGTTGCAGGTGCCTCGGGCGATGTGATCATCCGCTCGGATGGCGACACAAGCCTCGCCGGGGTCGACTCCGCAAATCTCGACGTCCTCGCGGGCGGCGAATTCGCGGTTTCCGGCAACATCGACGCCAGCGCAGCCGCGCTGATCGAGGCCGCCGATGTCGAGTTCGGCGGAAGCGTTGCGGTCCTTGGCACCGAACTCGTTCTCCGTCCGCTTGCAGGCCTCACCATTGGCCTCGGCGATGCGACGGGCGACTTCAACCTGACCGACGCGGAACTTGCGGGCATCAGCGCCGACCGGTTGGTGATCGATGCGACCGACCAGAACATCGGCATCGCCAACGTGACCTTCGGTGCGAATACGGGTGCATCCGAGGTGGTGATCGCCACGACCGGCGAGATCGCAATCACCGGCGATCTGATCGGCGAGGGCGATGGCAGGACTTTCCGTCTCGGTGGCGACGCCGATGGAACCGGCGGTGTGCTTGCAAGCCGCCTGACGGCAGACATCGACACGTCCGCGATCGACATCGCGGACTCGCTGCTCGATCTGCGCGCCAATGATATCGTGTTCGGCAGGCTTAACCTGATCGATGCGGTGGAAGGGCTTGCGAACGACCTGATAGCCGATCAGTTTGTCGGGAATTCGGTGTCGGATCTCTACAACCCGCTTTTCGCAGGTGCCCTGAGCGCGAAGCTCACGGCAGATCCGACCTACCTGCGCGCGGGCAGCCTGACCGTCACCTACGAGAATTCGGCGCTGTTCCAGAATTCCTCGATTGCGGCCGGCCAGTTCACCGGGGTGTTCCTCGGCGAAATCGGAGCCGACGGCATCCTCACCGTCAATCCGATCGATAATACCAACACCTTTGCCTATTTCGGGCAGCTCAACCTGCTGACCGGTCCGACAGTGGCACTGGCGGGCGGAGCCGTGATCGTGATCAACAACGACACCGATATCGCGGCATCGCGTGTCAACGGCTGCATCATCAGCAGCGGCGCGGATTGCCGCACGACGGTGGTCGGCACGACCACCATCGAAGTGCCGCGCGAGGCCACATCGGTCCTGATCGCCGATGACGGCCTGCTCATCCCCTTCGATCCCCTGGTGGGGACCAACAATGAAGGGCTGTTCTCGGATGTGGTCGCCGATCGAGAGCCTGATTGCATTCCGGGTGAGGGTGTCACGTGTCCGACAGAGTAAGGAGTTCCCACTTTATGCCAGGCTTGAAAACCAGGAGCATGATCTTCGCCGGGGCGGCCATGACGCTGGCTCTGGCGGCCTGTGCTTCGGGACCACGACCGACTTCGGTTCAGCCTGTGTCACTTGGCGCCAATGCCAATGGAGACCCGTGCACGGCATCGCCGAATTTCACCGATCCGCTGTTTGGCGAAGCCTATTCGAAGTATACGAACTCGTTTTCGGTAAACTGCAGCGGTACGTCGACATCGACCCTCGCCCGGGTCCGCGTGTTTGACAGTCTCCAGAAGCGAAGCGATTTCACGAATTCCAGCCTGACATGCGGTGAAGCAATCCCGATCACGCTCGACGGGTTCTCCAACGCTTCTGCACGCACCTGTGTCGATCCTTCGCTCGGGTTTTCGACCGTGGTGGTCGATGCCGAGGTCGGCGGCGTGCCCTATCAGATTTCAGCGGCATCGAATGCAGTCGGTGCGGGCTACCAGGCGGCGCTTATCCTGGCCGGACTGGACTCTTCCGAGGGCGCCACATCCGCCCGCACTCCGGTCGATATCGCGGCTCTTCCGGGTCTACCCGGAAACGTCGAGGCCGCTCCGGTCGCGACTTCCGCAAGCGAAGAGGCCACCGCCGTTCTGGGGCGCGGAACCGCGCTGGTTTTCCGCGGGCTCAATGCCGATGCGTCTCGCTACCTGCGCGGCGCGCTTAACGACCTGCCGCCAGACACCTCCAACCGCGACCGGGCCGAGATCCTGCTCGAGGCGGGACTTGCGGATTCGAACATCCAGTTCTTCCAGAGTGCGCAGACGAATCTGGATGCTGCGGAGGAATTGATCGGCGGGCTGAGTACCGCAGACCAGCGCATTCTCCGACCGAAGCTGGGAATCTACCGCGGCCTCGACGCGCTCAATCGACGGAATTTCGAAGAAGCGAGGGGGCTGTTGGCTCCGCTCACAGCTCGTGCGAGCAGTTCCGCAGGGGATCTGAGTGACCCGACGATCCTCGTCCGGCTCAACGCTACTGCCGGAGACTCCACCGACGTTCGCTCCTCCATTGCGCTGCCCGATCTCGAGGTGTTGCGCGAGACCTTCCTTGCGATCCAGGCGAGCTGGGCGCTGAGTGTCGCCGAGTTGTCGGTCGGCAACGAGGGGGCGGCGCTTGCCGCGATCACGACCGCCGAAGAAACCTACGCCGATCTTGCGGAATCGGTTTCGGAAGCGGGAATCGAAGAGGTCGGACTGTACTGGCTCAACGCGAAGCTGCTGCGCCAGCGTGGCCGGGTGCAGGCGGGGTCGGGCGATTTCGACAATGCGATCTCCTCGTTCGATCTTGCTGTCGACCAATTGACCCGCGGCGCACTTGCCAGATCGGGAACCGGCAGTGATCCGGCGATCGCCGAAGTCCAGCTGGAACGCGCGTCGCTGATCGAGCGGGCCGGGCGTTCCGAAGCGGAAATCGAAGCCGCCTACAACGCGGCGATCGATGCCATGCTCGATGCGCGTGAAGAAAGCTCGGCTTTCCCCACCGCTCTCTTGCATCCGTTCCTGGAGCAGCTCGCCCAGGGCATGGCGGCGGGTGACCAGGATTCTGCCGCGCGATTCTTCGAGGTGCTGCAGGTTTCGGGCGAATCCAGCGCGGCGCGCCAGGTCAGCCAGTTGCAGGATATTGTTGCCGAGGACTCCAATGTCGGGGGCCAGCGCCGCCTGCGTCAGGACCTTCGCAGGCAACTTACCCAGCTCGAACTCGACATCGTCGATGCGCGCCGGTTGGGGCTTCCGGTCGAAGAGCTCGAAACGACGCTGGCGCAGGTGCAGGCGCGCTTCTTCGAAATCGATGCCGAGCTGCAAGCCAACTCGCGACTGAGCCAGGTCTCCTCGAAGCCGGCCCAACTGGGCGAAGTGCAGGAAAAGCTCAAGGAAGGCGAAGGCTATATCCGGCTGTCGGTGATGGGGGACCGCGTGTTCGGCATTCTGATCGAGAAGGGCACCGCGCATGCGATCCTGCCCGAACAGTCGACTGCCGAAATTCTCACCCTGAGCAGGCAGGTCAGGCAATCCGCCGACTTCAACGAGGAAACGGGCAGGGTGCCCGGTTTCGCGGTCGATCTTTCTGCGGTGCTGTACCAGTCGCTGTTCAGCGAAGTCGACGAAGTCATTAAATCGAAAGAGGAGCTCGTTTTCGATGGTGGCGAGATTCTTTCGGGCACCCCGGCGGCTATGCTTGTCACCGATGTGCAATCGGCAATCGATTACGGGCGTCAGGCGAACAAGCGCGATTACAGCCGGATCAATTTCCTTGCGAGCCTGATGCCGACATCGGTGGCTATGTCCCCGCGCAGTTTCATCGCCTCGCGCAGCTTCGCCACGACTTCGGCGACGAAGCCGCTGCTCGGCTTCGCATCGCCCCAAGGGTTGGGGAACCAGCCGGTGGGAAGCGGCGGCAGGTTCCAGATCGGTCCTTGCCTGCTCGATGCCGACAAGTTCCGCCAGTATACCAACCGGTTTGCGCCGATCCCGTCGACTGAAATCCAGCTTGCTTCCGATGCGCTGGGACTACCCGGCAATCCCGATCTCATTTCGGGCGCGGAGTTTTCCGACACCTCGGTCAAACGGCTGGGTGAGCCCAACGGGATGCTGTCGGACTACAAGGTCCTGCACTTTGCGACCCACGGGATCACCGAGGGCCAGTTCGATTGCGATCGCGCCCCGGCCGCGCTGATTACATCCTATGGCGGCACGGCGGAATCCGATCTCCTGCTCAGCTTCGAGGAGATCGCAGGCCTGCGGCTCGACGCGAACCTTGTGGTGCTCGCTGCCTGCGACACCGCTTCGGAAACCAGTGAGGAAGCGCAGATTCGCAGCGGCGAGGCCCGCCCGGGCAGCACGCTCGATGGACTTGTCCGCGCCTTCTTTGCCGCGGGCGCGCGCTCGGTTCTGGCGACCTATTGGGAGGCTTCGAACACCGGCCCGACCGAGTTCTTCATGGATCAGTTCTACTCCGCCGGGCGAAGCGATGACATCGCGAGCGCGCTCAACGATGCGCAGCGCACGCTGCAGAGCATTCCGGAAACCTCGCACCCGTATTTCTGGGCCGGTTTCTTCGTTGTCGGCGACACCGATAACCGTATGCTCGACGGCCCGGGCTCGCAGCTCGCCGCGAAATGAGATAAGGACTTCGGCATGCCGCCTGCCGCACGTATCACTGATATGCACACCTGCCCGATGGTCAATCCCGGGCCGGTTCCGCATGTCGGCGGGCCGATCGTCAAAGGACAGCCCAATGTCCTCACCGTGATGATGCCGCAGGCGCGCGTGTCCGACCAGTGCATTTGCGCGGGTCCGCCGGATGTCATCGTCAAGGGCTCGATAACAGTGCTGGTCGGCAGCCTGCCCGCCGCGCGCATGGGCGATATGACCGCGCACGGCGGGGTTATCGTCATGGGCGCTCCAACCGTCCTCATCGGCGATGGCGCCAATGCAGGTGGCGGCGGCGCCGGTGCCGGAATGGGGATGTCCACACCGGTTCCCTTCTCCGCGCCGAACCTCCAGACCAAGGCCATGATCGGCGCGCACAAGAAGGCGAAGCCGTTTTGCCGCATTTGCGAGCAATAGGCTGACCTCGGATGCAGGATTGGTATGCGATCGTCGACGGTGCCGCCGATCCGAGGCTTTATCCGATTGTTACCGCCTCCTCCCGTTATGCGTGCCTGTATGAAAAGGATTACCCGGAGGAGACGCGCGCCGCGTTGCCCTATCTCGTCAAGCTGATCGATGGCGAGCAGTTGCCCGATCTGTGGCGACGGCATGAATCCGGGCGCTTCTGGGGGATCGTGCTGCAATCCTCGCTCGATCTTCCCGCCCTGCGACGGCACCTCAGGAAGTTCACCACAGCCAGATTGCCGTTGGGGGACGTGGTTCTGTTCCGGTTCTGGGATCCGCGCGTGTTCACGACTTTCGCAGAGAATAGCGAACGTGAAGAAATCGAACCGTTTTTCGAAAAGATCGATACTGTCATCGCCGATCTCGGCCCGGAGGGACGTAGGCGTTATTCATGGGCCAACGGCCTGCAAATGGCGCAGGCCGCGCCCGTTGCGCACGAGCAGACCACCGCGCAATAGGATTTAGCGGGCTGCCATCGCCTCACCTGCGGAAACCAGGTTGTCGCGGTGGGCCCTGAACATCGCCAGCGCATCGCCACTCAGGCTTTTTTGCTCCGAAGTTTCGAAAGTGAGCGGATCGGTGTCCACTCCGTCGATCCAGATCTCGTAGTGCAGGTGCGGCCCGGTCGATCCGCCGGTCGTACCGACATAACCGATGATGTCGCCCTGCCGAACCGGCTGTCCCACGGTCAGACCGGCGGCGAACTGGTTGAGGTGCATATATTTGGTTTCCATACCCTCGCCGTGGTCGAGCTTGACGAGGTTGCCCGCACCGCCCGCCATCGCGCGGAAGGTGACGGTCGCGTCGCCCGATGCGTATATCGGCGTGCCGGTGGGAGCCGCGAAGTCGACTCCGCGGTGCTTTTTCTGGACTTTCGAGATCGGGTGGGTGCGATACCCGAACTTCGATGTGATTCGCGCGCCATCGACCGGGGTCTGCATCAGGCTACGGACATTGCCGGTGCCCTGTGCGTTGAACCATTGCGTCTCGCGCTCGTCGGGCGGAACGAACGAGTAATAGGTCCGCGATTTCGAAGGCGTTTCGAGTGTCACCGTCAGCAGTTTCGGAATGCCTACGATACGGCCCGATTCGGTCACCTGCTCTTCCCAGGTTGCGCTGAAATCGGCACCGATCCCGACTTCCGTCTGGAAGTTGTAGTCGAACGAGAAGATCTTGGTGAACTCGCTGACGAGGCTGTCCGGCATGCCGGCAGCGACCGCCGAAACGTAGAACGTGTTGTGCTCGATCGTTCCTTCGACGCTGCGGACCTTGGTGGTCGCGGTTTCGAGCAAATTCTCGCGGTCGTAATTTCCTTCTGCATTCCGGACGAGCCGAACCGCCGTTCCATTGTCGAGTTCGGCAACCAACGACTGGACGAAGGGTTCGGTCTGGGTATCGCCCAGTTCCACTTTTACCAGCATCGGCGCATCGGCGCCGAGCGCAGCGACCGCCTCTTCGGCTATGACATAGGCATCGCCGAGCGGCACGTTCATCGTCTGGAGCGATGCGCCCAGCTCGTTCATGCCCTGGACCTGGATAATCCGCGTCGCGGTTGCAGGCGGAGCCGGTTCGGTCGATTCCGCCGGGACATCAGGAATTGCAGCGGAAACGGCTTCCCCTGCGTCTGTTCCGGTCGGCCAGAAGAGATAGAGGGCGCCCAGCACGATCAGCAGGGCCAGACCTACGCCAAGCCAGACTGTTTTTCCGCCTTTGCCTGTCTCCGCCTGACCTGCCGGAGCTTCGCTGCCCGTGTCGAGCGGCTCGGGAGAAACCCAGGTCTTGGGATTAAAGCTGGTGGACTCGTGGTTCATGGCTACCGTTCTCGCCATTGTCGCACAAAATGCGAAAACCTCCCAAGGACAAAACACATGCTTTATCTGGCAAGCCCGCTGTGCTTAACTGTGCGGATTGGGGGGAGTAAAGTATGAGCGACCGAAATCGTGTTGCCTGGCGGGAAGGGATGTTCCTTCGGCCGCAGCACTTTCAGGCGCAGGATCGCTTTATCGAATCCTTCGTGGCGGCGCGCCACGATTGGGCCCTGCCCTATTCCTGGGGGGTCGCCGAACTCGAAATCGATCAAGGGCTTGCCGAGCTCGGCCAATTCGCGATCCGCTCTGCGCGCGGGATCATGCCGGACGGAACGCCGTTTTCGATACCTGCCGACATGCCCTCCCCGCAGCCCGTCGCCGTGAGCACAGAAGTGCGCGACGCGACCGTTTACTTGACTTTGCCGCCACGGCAGATGGGCGCGACCGAGTTTACAGACGCGGACGGCGCTTCGCTCGATGCGAGATTTGTCGTCTCCGAGGTCTCGATCACCGACAATTTCTCGGCCGAGCGCACCGCTGAAGAGATCGAGGTCGGATCCCCCAATTTACGATTCGGTCTGACCCCCGATGAAACCGAAGGCCGTTTGCTGCTGGGCATTGCGCGCATTCGCGAAGTTTCGGGCAAGCGGCTCGTGTTTGACGATCGCTTCATTCCGCCCGCGCTCGATATTCGCGCCTCGCGTTTGCGCAACGGGCTGACCGACCTGATCGGACGGGCCGAGCAGATGGTGAGCGAGCTGGCTCTGCGTGCCGCAGAGACGACCGAGGGCGGCCAGGACACGTACAAGGCGTTCCTGTTACTGCAGGCGCTGAACCGCTGGGGCGCGATCCTCAAGCATCTCGTTTCGATGCCGGCGATCCATCCGGAGCGGATGTTCGAAAATCTCGTCGCCATGGCGGGCGAGATTTCGACTCTGACCCGCAAGGAGCGGCGCCCGCCCGAGCTGCCCGAATACGATCACGAAAACCTGGCCGGATGTGTCGATCCGGTCATCGACCTCCTCCAAATGCTGCTTTCTGGCGAATTCGATCGCTCGGTCGAGCCGCTACCGCTCGATTCGCGCGGACCGGGCCAGTTCCTGCACGTCATCAAGAACCGCACCCTGCTCAAACAGAGCTACATCTATCTCGCGGTGGCGGACAAGACGAAGTCGATGGAAGATATCCGCAAGCGCTTCCCAGCGGTGTCGAAGATCGGCCCGAACACCAAGATGCGCGAGCTCGTAGGGTCGAACCTGCCGGGTATCCCGCTGCGCCACACGACCACGCCGCCGAGCCAGATCCACGTCCTTCCCGGCTATGTGTATTTCGAACTCGATCGGGGCAGCCCCGATTGGGCCGAGATTTACGAGGCGCCGGCGATGGGCCTGTTCGTGTCCGACGACTGGCCAGAGCTTAAACTCGAACTATGGGCGGTTAAGCAGAAACAATGAGCGGAGACGACCGGAACAAGACCGTATTCAGGCCCTCGCCGCTCAAGAAGGGTGGCGGCCAGGACGGGACTCCTCCGGCAAGCCCAGCTCCCTCAGGCGGATTTTCCGGTGACGACGATTGGGGCGCGCCGGCACCGGCGGGTGCGCCGCCACAGTCTCCACCGCCTCCGGCTCCTTCATCGGGCGGGTCGTTCGAGCCACTGGGCAACGATCCGTTCGCCGACAATCGACCGCCTGCTGCAAGCGGCGGGCCGGCGGTGAGTTCTTCGGACGAGAAGTTCAAGGACACGGTGCCGCCCCCGCCCCAGCCGCGCAATGATCGCAACGTGATGATGGCGCACGCCGCGCCGGTTCTGGCGATGGCAGCGGCGGTGCAATCGGGGCGCTGGCAGGTCTCGATGGGTGAATTTCACCGGCGCGCGAAGGAATCGATCGGCCACTTCGAAACCGCAATCCAGAAGGTCTATCCCGAAGGCGTGCGCCAACGCGCAAAATACGCGCTGTGCGCCACGATCGACGACATTGCCCAGAACCTGCCCGGGGCGGGCGGTGGCGGCGCGCAATGGGCCCAGCGCAACATGGTGGTGACCTTTTTCCGGGAGAATATCGCGGGTGATCGCTTCTGGGATTTCGTGAACGAGATTCTGCGAGATCCCGAGAAAAATCGTGACATGATCGAGCTGTTCCATGCCTGCCTTGCTGCCGGGTTCGAGGGGCGTACGCGCGCCATGCCCGATGGCTACAGCAAGAAGCAGCAGGTGATGTCGAACCTGGTGGGCGCGCTCGAACATGTGCCCAGCCTTTCGCAAAGCGAAGTGGTGAGCCACTGGAAGGGCGAGAACGCACCGCGCAAGCCGAACAATTTCTGGAGCGTCATCGGCCTCGTCGCGGCGGGGGCTGCCGCTCTGTTGTTCCTGATCTACCTGATCTTCTTCGTGACACTGATGTTCACCGGCGAAGATCCGCGCGACAATGTCGCCGCCATTTTCCCCGACGATCCGGTCTCGCTCAATCGCAGCGCCGCTCCACTCGCTCCGCCGCCGACCGATACCGAAGCGCGCTTGCGCGAATTCCTTTCGGACGAGATCGACCAGGGTCTGGTCACGGTTCAGAAGAACCGGGTCAGAACTACGGTCGGCACGCTGTTCGAACCGGCCTCGGCCGATCTGGTGAGCGGGCGTGCGGCGATCTTCGACAAGATCGGACAGGCGATCAATCTCGAGAGTGGACCGGTCACGATCGAAGGCCATGCGGATTCGGACAAGATCAGCCCGACGATCCAGTTTCCGGACAATATGGCCCTGTCGCGGGCGCGCGCGAATACCGTCGCCCAGATCGTCCGCGGCCAGCTCGACGATCCATCGCGCATCACCGTTGTCGGCATGGGCGATACCGTGCCGATCGCATCCAATTCGACGCCCGAGGGCAAGGCGCAGAACCGCCGTGTCGAATTCGTTGTCGAGCTTGGCGATTAATCCTCAAGGCGTGGGAGAGGACCGATGAAAAAGTTCTTTACCAGCTGGTGGACGATATCGATCGTCACCATGGTATTGCTCGCCGCGCTGGTGTGCTTCGGCATTCCGTTGTTCGTCGAATGGATGCAGCCGTGGTGGGTGCGCGCTCTCTTCGGCGGACTGTTCCTGCTGCTGTGGGTCTTGTGGTGGTTCCTGCGGCGTCGCAAGATCAAGAAGGCCGAAGCGGCGCTCGCCGCCGAACTCGCCGGGCCCGATGCGAGTGAGGAAGAGGCCGTTGCGGTTCAGGGCCGGATGGCCGAAGCTCTCAAGGAGCTTCGCAAGGCCAGCGGCAGCAAGCGCGGATATCTGTATTCGCTCCCGTGGTACGTGATCATCGGTCCTCCCGGCGGGGGCAAGACCACCGCACTGGTCAATTCGGGGCTACGGTTCCCCTATTCCGACCAGGTGCTGAAGGGCAGCGGCGGGACCCGCAATCTCGATTTCCTGTTCGCAGAGGAAGCGGTGCTGGTCGACACGGCGGGCCGCTACACCACGCAGGATTCCGATAGCGAGGTCGACAGCGCGGGCTGGACTCGGCTGCTCGAGCTGCTGAGGAAGCACCGCCCGTTCGAACCGATCAACGGTGTGTTCGTCGCTATTCCGGCCGACGATCTCCAGCGCGGGGACGTGCGCGTGATCGACGAGCATGCGGCCATCATCCGCCGCCGCCTGCGCGAAATCCGCGAGGCGTTGCAAACCGAAGTGCCGGTCTACCTGCTGGTGACCAAGGGCGACCTGCTGGCGGGCATGACCGAGTATTTCGACGATCTCGATGTCGATGGCAGGCGCGCGGTATTGGGCCATACCTTCCCGTGGAAGGGCCCGAAGCTGACATCCGAAGACGTGACAACCGCGTTCGACGACTTCGTGAATGACGTGGCCGAGCGCGAACCCAAGCGGCTCGAAGAAGAAAAGGACATTCGCCGTCGCGGACTCATTCTCGGCTTCCCGAGCCAGCTCCATGCACTGCGGCCTGCGCTGCACCGCCTGATCGAGGGCGCGTTCCTCAACGAGGATCGCCCGAGCGGTCGGCTGCGCGGGTTTTACATCACCTCGGGCACGCAGGACGGCAGTGCAATCGACCGCATCCTGCAAGGCGTCACGCAGGCATACGGCAACCAGTCGGGCGCGGCAGGAAAGGGCGAAGGCAAGGCTTATTTCCTCAACCGGCTGTTGCAGGACGTCGCCTTCAAGGAGGCGGGCCTCCCGGTTTCCGATGCGGCGGTGCTGCGCAAGCGCAAGACCCAACTGACCGCGATCGTGGGCGCGATTGCGGCCTTCGCCTTGTTGACGGTCATTCTTTGGGCTGTGAGCTTTGCCGGGAACCGCGAATTCCAGCGCGAGACCACGGCAGAGGCGCTCGCGCTCGCGCAGGATTTCGATGGATCGCGGCTCGATCTCGTGCGCATCGGCGACAACGACGCTTCGCTCGAACAGGTGCTTCCGCTGCTCGATGCCCTGCGCAATATGCCTGAAGGATATCAGGCGCAGGAAGACGGCGGACCGTCGCTCTGGCGGCGGTGGGGGCTGTTCCAGTCCGGTCTCAGCCAGCGCAACGAGGAAGCCTACCACATCGGCCTGCGCCGTATCCTCCTGCCGCGCATCATGCTCAGGCTCGAAGAGAAAATGCGGCAGGAACAGGGCGACGCGCTCGCGCTGTATGAACCGCTCAAGGTCTATCTGATGCTCGGCGGGCACGCGCCCGAAGGTGCGATCGATCCCGAAACGATCCAGCGCTACATCCAGAAGGACTGGGCGAACGAGGTCTATCCCGGAAACGAGCTCAGCAATGTCCGCGCGCGGCTGGCCGATCACCTCACGGCATTGAGCGAGGATCCCAACATTTCCGCCGCGTGGGAGGGCCAGCAGGCTCCGCTCGATGCCCAGCTGGTCCGCGCATCGCGCCAAGTCGTGCTGACGATGAGCCTCGCCCAGCGCGCCTATGCGATCATGCGCGAGAAGGCCTCCAACCCGGACGAGGACTGGTACATGTCGGCAATCCTGACCTCGGGCGATGCGGCGGCCTTCGCCAATCCCGAAGAGGTCATGAATGTCTCGGTTCCGTATTTCTTCACCAAGGACGGGTTCGACAAGAGCTATCTGATCGCGCGGCAGACCGCTCGTTCGGACCTTGAATCGGAACTTTGGGTGCTGGGAGACGATGCCAACACCGCGAGCACCCAGCGCGAGCTCGGCAATCTGGCGGCAGGTATCTCGGGCACCTATGCCAGCGAGTACATCGCCCACTGGACGCGTGTGATCGAATCCCTCGAAGCCGGCAATTACTTCGACGACCCGCAGGTCTTCCGTGCCTTCACCAAGGACCCTTCGCCGCTGCGCAAGGTGCTGCTCGAAGTGCGCGACAACACATTGTTCGCCGAAGGCGGCGCGGTCGATGAAGCGGGCAACCTGCTCGAGGAACAGGTCAACCGCAACCGGATCGTGCGTAATGTGACGCGCGTGGCGGGGGCGGCGGAAGGTCGCGGTCTCTCGGCCGATGCCGAAATCCGCATGGCGTTCGACGAGATCAACACCTGGACCGGAAGTCGCGAAGAAGCGGGACGGATCGAGGCCTTCATCGCTTCGATCCGAAAGGTGTTCGAGGAAACCCAGATCGGCAGAGGTCCGGGAGGTGACAACAACGAAGGCATGGCACGCGCCCGCGGCGAGCTCGATACCGAAGCCGCGACGGCACCCGGTCCGATCCAGGGTTTCGCGCAGGATGTGAAGACCGGCGGTGCAGCAACCCAGGTCGGGATGCTGCAAGGCCAGGCAGACCTTGCCTACACCGGGGAGGTCCTGCCCTCATGCGTGCAGGCGGTGGAGGGCAAGTTTCCTTTCGACGCCGGATCGGACGAGGATGCCGGCATCTCCGATGTGCGCAGCGCATTCGGATCGGGAGGCACGATCCCGACCTTCGTCTCCGCCCAGCTTGAGCCATATCTGGACCGTAGCGACGATTTCTGGCGCTGGAAGGAAGGCGATCCGGTCGCGGCCTCGTTCAACCCGGTGATGCCGGGCAACCTCCAGAAAGCCGATGCCTTGATGGAAGTGATCAACGAAGGCCTGCCGCTCACGCTGGTGCTGAGCGACCTTGGAAACGAGGCCAGCCGCGTTGAGCTTACGACGGGAGGGATCCCGTTGCGGTTCGACCTCGCCGAGAACTCTTCCCAATCGCTGCAGTGGCAGTTTGGCGGGGGAATGGTGCCCTCCTCGGAAATCAAGATCTTCGCGAACACCGGTATCGAAGGTCTCGATCCGATGGAGGAAGTCATGTGGCGTAGGCCCGAACAGGGCCCGTGGTCGCTGTTTCGCTTGTTCGAACGGGCGCGAATCCGCAACATTTCGGAGAACACGGTCGAGGCGGAATTCAACCGCGGACCCGGCAAGGCAGTATTCGAAGTTTCCTTTCCGGAAGAGCTCAATCCGTTCAGTGGCGGCGGACTTTGGTCGGTGAAATGCCCCGAGACGCTGTGATCGAAGGCGTTCTCGAACACCCGGCAATCATCGGTAAGCTGCCGGGCCACGGCGATTTCATCGCGCGCGGCGTTGCCTATCGAGCGCGCGACCAGTTCGACCTGTGGCTCAGCGAATGGATGAAGGCAGGACGAGAGGCGCACGGCGAAGATTTCGAAGCGGTCTATGAAGTCGCTGCGCCGTGGTTGATCGAGACGACCGCGCGCACTGCCATCCTTATGCCGAGCATGGATTCCGTCGGGCGCCTCTATCCGATCCTCGCCATTACCGACCCCGACTGTCTTACCCAGTCGATCTACGATTGCCTCGTGGGCGCCCTGCAGGATGGCACGAAAAGCGACGACTTGAGAGAGGCACTCGATGGCCTCGCCCGATCCGAGCGCGTTCCTGCGGCTGAAGGCTGGTTCCTGCCCGAAGGGGCCGAAGCGAGCCTGCCATCACCCGATACGGTGCCTGAGTGGAGTGCGATTGGGGAGATCATGGTGTGATCGAAGTCGGTTTCCGATCTGCAGGGCGCAGCGAAACGGGCCTTGTGCGCTCGCACAACGAGGACTCGATGCTGCTCAACGACGAAGCCGGGCTTTGGCTGGTGTTCGACGGGATGGGTGGCCATGAAAACGGGGCACTTGCCTCGCGCACGGCTGCCCACGCGTTTCTGGACATCGAGCTGCCCGAGGATTTCCAGTCGGCGGTCACGCTTGCGGCGGACCGCATGCACCAGACCAATGCGCACCTGGCGCAGCTGGTCCAGGAGAACGGCGGCGGCACGATGGGCACCACTGCGGTGGGGCTGTTGCTGCGCGGGCGCCAGTTCGCGACGATCTGGGTGGGAGACAGCCGCGCCTACATCTATCGCCAGGGGGGGCTGTTCCAGCTGTCGGTCGATCATACGCACGTCCAGGATCTGCTCGATCAGGGGATCCTCTCTCCCGAGGATGCAAAGGGGCACCCGATGGGGCACGTGCTGACCCGCGCTCTCGGCGTCGAAACCGAGGTGCAGGTCGATATCACGCAGGACGAGGTTGCACCGGGCGACCGCTACCTGCTGTGCAGCGACGGATTGAGCGGACCCGTGTCCGACACCGAGATCCGCGATCTGATTCGCAAGGGCTCTCCGCAGGAAGCGGTCGACGCGATGATAGAGCGTGCCTATGAACGAGGGGCGCCCGACAATGTCACTGCGGTCGTCATCGAGATTGGCGGGGGCCAGGAATGAACGACAAACCCGGAGAAGACGAACGCACCGTCTACCAGCCGAAGGGCACGACGCCCGGCGCCGGTGACGGCGAGAGTTCGTCGTCCGAGGAAAAGACTGCGCCGCCATCCCCCGAGCCGTCTCCGGTACCATCTCCCGAGCAGCCCCCATCCGCCCCGCCGGAGGCGGAAAAGCCCAAATCCGATAGCCAGGTTGCCGAGGGCGAGGTCCTCAATGGCATTTATCGCATCACTCGCTTTCTGGCGCGCGGTGGCATGGGCGAAGTCTATGAGGCCGTGAATGTCCACCCGCCGTCCGAAAGGGTGGCAGTCAAGGTGATGCTGCAGCATCTGGCGAAAGACGAGTTGGTCGCGGCGATGTTCGCCAAAGAGGCCGAGATGCTCACCCGGCTGCATCACGAGGCGATCGTCCAGTATCGCCTGGCGGCGCGCGATGCCGAGGGGCGGCCCTATATCGTCACCGAATTCATCGACGGCCCGAGCCTCGAAGACAAACTCGGGAAGCTGAAGCTTTCGGACGAGCAATTCGCGGCGATCACCCAGAAGCTCGCGGCAGGCCTGGGCACGGCTCATACGCTGGGGGCGATCCACCGTGATATCGCGCCCGATAATATTCTGCTCGCGGACGGCGACCCCTCACGCCCGAAGATCATCGACTTCGGTATCGCCAAGGACGCGCGTGAGAACACAGCCACGATCGTCGGGGACGGGTTCGCCGGAAAGCTGCGCTATGTCGCGCCCGAACAACTCGGCGAATACGGGCGCAATGTCGGACCCTGGTCGGACATTTACAGCCTCGCCCTCACCTTGAGAGCGGTCGCGGCTGGCAAGCATTCCGATATGGGCGGATCGCCGGCAGATGCGGTGCGCAAGCGCATGTCGGTGCCCGACCTTTCCGATATCCCGCCGCGTTTCCGACCAGCCTTCGAAATGGCGCTGCAACCCGATCCGGCCAACCGCCCGCAGTCGATGGCCGAGTTCATCCTGCGCCTCAATTCGGACAGCGTCAGCACTGGTGGCGATCAGTTCGAACCTATCGAGGAGCCGGTCGAGGAAAAGACCACGATCGCGCTCAAGCCCAAGGAGTCCTCGACTGGCGGAGGTGGATTGTTGGCATCGCTTCCGGGTGGACTGGGACAGAACAAGATCGCCCTCATCGGCATCGGCGCAGTCGCGCTGGTGCTGCTTCTCGTCCTTACGGTGGTTCTGACGAGTTTCGGCGGGGAAGAGGAGGTTCCGTCCCGTGGCCCCATCGTCGATGCCGCACCCGATAACACCGGAGAGGACTCTTCGCCGCAGCGGCAGCTCGACGTCGGCTCACCGCAGTTTGCGCGGCTCGCCGCTACGGCGGCAGCCAATGTCGAATGCGCCTGGCTCAGTTTCGATGGGGCGAGCGGATCGACGGCCCGGTTCAAGGGCGGGGCTGCCAACCCCGCAGAGGCGCAAACGCTTCTCGCAGGCGCCCTGGAATCGGCTGGAGCAAGCTCGCCAGCGCTCGACTTCAGCAATGTCGTGCGGTTCTCGCAGCAATACTGCCCGGCGATCAATGCGATGCGTGCTGCGCGCAGCGATCAACCGCTGATCACGACGCCGCAAAGCAGCTATGAAGCGCTACGCCAGTCGATCGCGGTCGATGGCGGGACATTGGAAGAAGCGAGCTATGCGAAGGCTCTCGTGCAGGTCCAGAACGTGCAGCCGGGCGAGGAAATCGCGCTGATCACATTCGATGCGGCAGGCGGACTGTTCGCCTTCACGCAAGATCGCTCCGAGACCAACGAGTATATCAAGTTCCTGCAGGGCGACGCGACGGCAAGCGGGTTCCAGGTCAACTACCCTGCCGAACTCAGCGATGGACGTGAACGGGGACTCATCGTGGTTACAAGCCCGCAGCCGCTGCCCAAATCGCTGATCAACACCGCCGCGGGCCAGAACCCCGAGTTCGACGAAGGCTGGGCGAATGATTTTAGTCAGGGTGCAAGGGCCAACGGGTGGAAGGTCGATGCGGTGTGGTTCACGGTCGAAGACCGGCAGCCCGGGTAAGGCCGGACCCTAGCGGCTCGCCTCTTCGTAGGCGCGGCGGAATTCCTTCGAGAACACTTCGAGAAACGCTTCGGCGGAGCCTTCGGCCACGCCGCTGAACTGGCTCTCGTAGGCTTTCCAGAGTGCGGCCTCGCGCTGGCCGCGCATGACCTTTGCCAGAAGGCCCTGTTCCTTCGTCCGCGCCTTGATTGCGGCCGGAGAAAAGCGGTTGAGGGTTTCGCGCAGGGCCCCCTGCATCGCCTTGAGGGTGGCGATCTGGTGCGCCTGGAGATCGTGATAGGCTTCTTCGATCGCCGTCTCGGCTTCCATGTAGCCCGTCATCTTGGGGTTGAGCATCATCTGCAGTGCCTGGTCGACATTGCGCGCGAATTTGAGCGGATTGTTGCCGTCGAAGCCGAGCGATGTTCCGGTCGCTCCCATTTCCTCCTTGGCCCGGGCACGCGCTTCGAGCAGGATCATCAGGCCCGCAAGCAGGTGCCGCAGCATCCGCCCGGCCTTTGCCGAAGCTTCGCCCGGCGGGATGGTGACCTGGTTCGAGGGCACGCCAAGTGCACCCAGCAACGCTGCGTAAACCGCATCCGGGGATGCAGGAGCAGGAGCAGGCGAGCTCGGTGCTGCTGGAGCTGGAGCTGGCGCTGGCGCGGGGGTCGGGGAAGGCGACGGAAACTCGGTCGGCGCGCTTGCTGGCGGTGCCGGTGCGGGCTCGGGAGCGGACGAACCATCCAGCGAGCCGAACGGATCGCCGCCTGGCGTGGGCGAAGGCTCTGACGCTGGAGGCGCTTCCGGCCACGCATCGTCAGTACCACTGTCGAGCGGTCCGCCGAACGGATCGCTGCTCGGCTCCGAAAACTCGGCCGGAAGATCGCTATCTTGCGGCTGGTCCCCGATCGGGGCGAAGCCTTCGCTCTCGTCCGCGTCGGTAGCAAAAGGATCGAACCCTTCGTCGACAGTCCACGCCGCGCTGGTCCAGTCGACCTGGTTCTTGGCGGTGAAATCGCCGAAGACGTCATCGGCGGTCGGGTCGGTCGAGCTCCGCGAAACCTCTTCCGACCAGTTGGACGAGCGATCGGGAGCGGCCCCGGGAAGGTCCCACCCTCCGTCGTCTTCGAAGCCCTGCGGTTGCGATGCCGCGGCAGGGGGGCGGCCTCCGGGGACATCGTCCCAATCGGAGAATCCCGGCTGCCGCTTGGAGTCCTCCTCCTGCTGCCTTTCGTTCTCGAACTTGTGAAGCGCCGACCCAGAAAGGCGCGCCTCGACCACATAGGGTCCGATTCGGAAGCGATCGCCGGGCGCGATCTTGTGGGCGCGGTCCAGACGGTCCTCGGAATTGCCTAGGAAGGTGCCGTTGGTGCTGCCCTCGTCGACAAGATAGTAATCATCGTGCCGGAATTGCACTTCGCAGTGCGTGCCGGAGAGCGTGCGCGTGTCATCGGGCAGGATCCACTGGCACGACATCGAGCGTCCGATCTTGGCCCCGCGATTGTTCAGGACCAGCTCGGTGCTGCTGCCGTTTTCCAACTGTGACTTGTTTACGATCTTGAGAGTTAGGGTCATGTTGCCGTGAGTGCCTCACGCCCCCTTACCGCAAATTTGTCCGCGAGATCGAGTGCCCGTGTCGCAAAGCCCGGATCTTCGATCGCCTTCGCCGCGACGATCGAATGCAGCGCTCCTCCTATCAGCTTCATGCACACATCGGATGGAACGGCAACCGGCGCGTTGTCTTCCGGAGCGATCGAACCACCCGAAAAGAATATCGCAAGGCCGATCAGCGTTTCGGGCCATTCGTTGTTCGAGTTTTCGGCGAGCGCGAAGACGGCCCTGCGGTTTTCGTCATCCGGCTCGTCGACCCAGCGCCGCGCGCTGTCGCGCAGTAGCATTTTCTGCGAGTAATCGGGATCGTCCTCGGGAACCTCGGGAAGCGAGGCGAGCGCCCACTCGATCGCTTCAAGCTTGGGTAGGGCGCACGCGGCATAGGAGATCGCCGCCATGGGATCGTCGCCTTCGCGCAGCGACCGGAAAAAGTCCTCCGGCGCGACATCCTCGCCCGGCCAGAGATCCTGCGGGAGGCCTGCCTCTTTCGCGATCTGGAGCGCGGCGCTCCACATTACGATGGTCCATTTGGTCATTGCGGCCCCCATTGCCTCGCTGAAGCCCTGCCCACCGGGATAGGCAAGATCAGTTGATCTTAATCAGCGCGCCTTTTTCCGTCAAAATGCCGCCGGCCGAAACTTCGGTCATCGCATCGCCCTTCACATTGGTCATCATCGCCTTGAGCGTGGCGTCCATTTGCGTGAGTTTGAGCGAGGTGTTGCCCACTTTCAGCACGATCTCCTGCATCGCCTCGATCGTGATCTTGCCCATATCCGCCTTGATGGAGATGTTCCCCATCTTCACGTTCAAATCGTCACTGCCCATCTTGATGGTTGTCTCGCGACTGCCGTCGGTGATGGTGTTCTTCTCGTTCTTTTTGAGCGTGTATTCCTTGTTTCCGTCGATCGTCACCTTCTCGTCATTCTTGACATAGCGCTGGCGGTCATAGCCGACTCTCAATTCCTCGTTGTGACCAATGTGCGTACTGGTGTCGTAGCGGATGCGGACATTCATATCGCGCTCGGCATGGACGAAGATCTCTTCCTTGCCGCCCTTGTCCTCGAACCGGATTTCGTTCGCCTTGGGTTTGCCCGTGTCGAGATCTTCGGCCTGGGTGTATGGCTTCTGGTCGCCATAGGTGAGCGTGCGCCAGACTGCGCGAGTCTTGTTCGCGGGCAGCTCGTATACCGGCATGTGTTCGGCGTTGAAGACTCGCCCGGTAATCACCGGCTGGTCGGGATCGCCGTGAAGGAAGTCGACCAGCACTTCGTGTCCGACACGCGGCAGAATGACATTCCCCAGTCCTCCGGTCTGCGAGACGCGGATCCAGCATGTCGATTGTTCGTCGGGCGTATTGGCGCGGTCCCAGTGGAAGCGAACTTTTACGCGACCGTATTCGTCGGTGTAGATGGTTTCGCCTGCCGGACCGGTCACGATCGCCGACTCAACGCCGATGACGCGCGGTTTTTCGGTCTTCCGCTCCGCCCGGAACTGGGTCTTGGCCGGGATCGCGACGAAATTGACCTGATCACGGTCGCGCACACCCGTGCCCGAATGATAGCTCTGCGAGCGCAGGTTATGATAGCTCGAAATGATCATGTACTCGGCGTTGAGACGCTTCGTCGGGTGGTTCTCGACCTTTACCGTCGTGCCGGTGCAGATCCCCTTCGAACTGGTCTGGCCCGAATAGGTCTGCCTCCGCGCCCGGAATTCCTCCAGCCTGACCTTGCTCAGCCTGTCGGCTCTGCTTTTGTCGATGAACTGGCCGGGATAATCGTAGTGCTCCTTGGAATCCTCGGGGTGCTGCCCGCTGTCGACTGCCTTGCCTTCGACCGCTTTGGTCGGCTTCTTGAAGTCGTAGTCCCGAAGCGAGACCTTTTCGTGGCCCGTGCTCGCCACGCGCTCGGTCCATCGCTCGAGCATGTGATGCCCGCCGAGATCGGAAGAAGCGCGATAGGACTGCGCTGTGCCACCTGTAGGGTTGAATGCCAGCGTGTCGACGGTGCCGGGCTTGTGCGTGCTGGCCTTGTCGCAGATCACCATCAGATGCTTCTGATTGCTGTGCTCGAAGAAGTAATAGAGCCCTTCCTGCTCCATCAGCCGTGACACGAACTGGAAGTCGCTTTCGGCATATTGCACGCAGTATTCGAACGGCTCGTAGCTTTCGCTGGTGCGCAATTCGTAGTCGCTGATCCCCGCGCGCGAAAACACGTCCTTGATGATGTCGAGGACGGTTTTTTCCTGATAGATCGCGAATCCGCGCTGGCTGTCCATGAAATGTGTGAAGGGGCGCAGAGAGAGATTGTAGTAGAATCCGTCGCCTTCCTCGCGCAAGTGGACCGCTTCGGTCAGGATCCCGTTGAAGTGGCGGACGAGTTCCTGCTCCTCGTAAAGCTCCAGCGAAATCTTCTCGCCGAGATGCGGGGCGAGGTCGATCTCACCCAGCGCCGCTGTAATTTGCAGCTCGATTTCAAACGGTTGGGACAGCGTCTCGCGCGCGGTCATCGAAACGAAATCGACCTGTTCCCCGCCAAGGTCGGTCGTCAGTTTTGTCTCGCGGTATTCAGACGTCATCACCCGGCTCCCTTGGAAACGCTGTGTTCTGCAACCCGGAGCCTGCCCGGATCTCTGTCCTAAAGAGGGACGGACCCGTGTCGTTCGGCTTGTCAGTAGATAAACAAGATGTTACCTCCTGCACAAGATAAAGAGATATCTGAAAAGATCCCGTCAGGTCGCATTCCAACGGTTCCCCCCGCTGCGGCGGAGGGCCATTTTGTGGAGTCGAACGATGAAGTACCGTGTCATGATGATCGCTGCGACCGCTGCTCTTGCAGCGCCGGGCGTGGCCGCCAACGGGATGGATGAGCAGGATGTCGATCCTGCGCGCGTCGCAGAGCTTCGCTGCCAGTTGGTCGGTATTTGCGGCGAAACCGTCACTTCGGATGATGGCGGCATCGACAATGAAGAAACCCGCGGTGGCAGCTTCCGCGATCTGAAGAACAAGGCGACTTCCACTTCGACCGCCCCTTCGACCACGCCCCGGCGTGAAGTCCGGCGCGCGACCGAGCGCAGGGCGCCGGTGCCTTCGACCGTCGGGCAGCGCCGCACCCGGACGACCGTAGAAAAGGCCGTGGACGTCAGCGAGGAAGTCAAGGGAAGCGCAGACCTGTTCGTGACCTTCGCGCGCAATTCGGATCGCCTCGTTCCGTCCGCTCGCCAGGATATCAAGGAACTGGCGCAGGTGCTTTCGATGCCGAACGCGGAAGGCGGTGAGCTGCGCCTGATGATCGCCGGCCACACCGATGCGACCGGCGACGAGGAATTCAACAAAGAGCTTTCGACCAAGCGCGCGGAAGCCGTGCGTCAGGCATTGATTGCCGAGGGGGTCAAGCCGAGCCAGCTCGAAGCGGTCGGCTATGGCGAGGAGCAGCTGAAAGACAGCAACAAGCCAAATGACGGCATCAATCGCAGGGTCGAAGCGGTCGTAATCGACTGATCGGTCCAAAGGGGGGGATGGATCGCTGCAGTGAAGACACTTGAAGAGTTGTTGGCTCCCGTCTCGGAGGATGCTCCGAGCGGCGAGGACATGGATGAAAGCATCGAATTCGATCGGCTTCGGACTGCTTTCGAGATCAATTTCCCGATCGATGCCCGCGTCGTCGAACTTGACGAGGGCGATGTCGAGCCGGCTGCTGTCGACTGGGACGAATTGCTCGAGCTGATCGAGGAACTGAGCGAGAAGACCAAGGATCTGTTCCTAGGGGTTTCCTATGCGCGTTGCGGCTTCGTTGTGCGCGACCCCGAGGTGGTTGACCGAGGGCTGCAATTTGCAGCTGGGTTGCTCGAAGAGCATTGGGATACGGTCCATCCGACGCCCGATAGCGATTATGGTCCGGCGGGCCGATCGTTGATCTTCGAGGACCTGGCCAAGCGCGGTGCGTTTGCGCTGCCGTTTCTCGAACTGCCGATCATCGATGATGGGCGTTCGCGAGTCACGGCTGACCAGCTCCGCGAAGCGGAAGACCTGGGCGCCTCATCGGACTCCTATCCCGATGTAATGCGCATGCTCGACCAGATGGACGACGAGGCCAAGACCGCGATTGTCGATCTGCTCGGGTCCTACAGTTCGTCGATCGACCGGATCGAAACCGCATTGAAGGAAAAGGGTGAGGGCGAAGTCCCCGACTTTTCGACCACGAGAGACTTCATCGGTGTCGTGCAGACCGCGTTCAGCAAGCTGGCCGGCCTGGATGCCGGGGAAGATGGCGAGGCGGCCGATGGTGACGAGGCGTCGGCCGATCCCGGATCGGGCGGCGGCGCGGATGGACCCGCCTTCAGCGGCTCGATCAAATCGCGCGACGACGTCTTGAAGGCGCTATCGGCGATCGAACAATATTATGCGCGGGCGGAACCGGGGCATCCGGTCAAGGTCGCAGCCGGCCGTTTGCGCGGTTGGGTGACAAAGGATTTCATGGAAATCCTGGCCGACATCGTGCCGGGCAGCGTCGACGAGGCAAAAAATGTTTTGCTTGAACGTCGGGATGAAGAGTGGTGATACTTGCTGAACGCTTAACGCGAGTCCCCTGACGATTCGAAGTTGTCGCATTGCAACATCGTCAGAGGCTATGATTGGGGGGAAATATAATGTCGGATTCAGGCCAGAAATTCATCAGTCGGAATCGGTCGCCGCGTGTGCATATTTCATACGATGTAGAAACGTATGGTGCCCGCAAGTCGGTCGAGCTCCCGTTTGTGATGGGCGTTATGTCCGATCTTTCCGGCAAGAGTGAAGTTGCCAAGAAAGATCTTAAGGATCGCGAGTTTTCCGAGTTCGACGTCGACAATTTCGACAAGCGCATGGCGGCGATTGCGCCCCGCGCAGCCTTTCTGGTCGACAACGAACTCGAAGGCGAGGGCAAGCTTGGGGTCGACCTGACCTTCAAGAAAATGGAGGACTTCGATCCCGGCAAGATCGCCGAGAACGTCCCTGCACTCGCAAAGCTGCTCGAAGCCCGCCAGCAGCTCAACGACTTGCTGATCATGATGGATGGCAAGCAGAACGCGACCGAACTGCTCGACAAGGTGCTCAAGGACGAGAACCTGCTGAAAGCGCTGAGCGATGCGAAGGCCAAGAGCGAAGAGGCCGAAGAAGCCGCATCCGACGCCGAAGGCGACGAGTAAGATCATTTTGAGGACGTCGGCGGCGGCATCGGGAATGCGGCCACACCGGCGGGACACGGAGGAATAAATGGCGACAGATCCGGGCAAGCTCGAGGAACAACAAGGCCAGGAAGCGATCGAGTTCGACGATTTCGCTGAGCTCATTCAGCGCGATTTCAAACCGCGCTCAGACGAAAGCAAAGACAAGATCCAGGAAGCGGTCCAGACGCTCGCGCAGCAGGCGCTGTCGGGCGCGGTCAAGATGGGCGACGACGTCTTTTCGACCGTCGACCGGATGGTTTCCGAAATCGATCGCAAGCTCTCGCAGCAGATGAATGCGATCCTGCACCACCCGGAATTGCAGGAACTCGAATCCGCCTGGCGCGGGCTAGACTACCTCGTTTCGAACAGCGAGACCGGCCAGGACCTGAAGATCCGCGTGATGAATATCAGCCGCGCGGAACTCTCTTCGATGTTCAAGCAGTATCGCGGTACGGCCTGGGATCAGAGCCCGCTGTTCAAGAAGATCTACGAGAGCGAATTCGGCCAGCTAGGCG
Source organism: Erythrobacter sp. GH1-10 (assembly GCF_045363165.1). Classification (NCBI taxonomy): domain Bacteria; kingdom Pseudomonadati; phylum Pseudomonadota; class Alphaproteobacteria; order Sphingomonadales; family Erythrobacteraceae; genus Erythrobacter; species Erythrobacter sp. GH1-10. The sequence continues at coordinate 137,390 of NZ_JBJFLP010000002.1, forward strand.
GCGTTCCGTACGGCGCCTTCGTCTGCGATCTGCAATTCGATCACTCATCGAAAGACCTCAACGTCATGAAGGGCCTGGCCCGCATCGGCGCAGCGGCGCACGCGCCGATGATCGCGGCAGCGGATTCGAACCTGATCGGGATGGACGACTGGACCGAAGTTTCGGACCCGCGCGACCTTGCCAACCGCTTCGACACCACCGAGCACCAGGCGTGGAATGCCTTCCGCAAGTCCGACGACAGCAAGTATCTCGCGCTGACGATGCCGCGTATCCTCGGCCGCGCGACCTATTCGGCCAAGGACAACCCCATCGAGGAATTCGAATTCGACGAGGTTACCAACGGCGAGCACGACAAGCACCTGTGGGTGAACTCGGCCTATGCGATGGGCGTCAACATCAACAAGGCGTTCCGCGAATATGGCTGGTGCACACGCATCCGCGGTGTGGAATCGGGCGGCACAGTGACCGACCTTCCGATGGCGACCTTCCCGACCGACGAAGGCGGTGTGGACCAGAAGTGCCCGACCGAAGTCGCGATCTCGGATCGTCGCGAGGCCGAGCTTTCGGATCTCGGCCTGCTGCCGCTGATCCACCGCAAGGGCACGACCGATGCGACTTTCATCGGGGCCCAGACCTGCCACAAGCCGGCGAAATACGACGATCCCAACGCGACCGCGAACGCGCGGCTCGCGGCGCGCCTGCCCTATCTGTTCGCAAGCTGCCGGTTTGCGCACTACCTCAAGTGCATGGTTCGCGACTGGGTCGGCGGGACCCGCGAAGGGCCGCAATTGCAGGCGGACCTCAGCGACTGGGTCCACCAGTATGTGACGGCGGATCCCGATTCCGCCAGCGAAGAAACCAAGGCGCGCCTGCCGTTGAAGCGAGCAGACGTGACCGTGGAACCGGATCCGGAGAATCCGGGCTACTACAAGAGTCGCTTCCTGTTCGTGCCGCACCACCAGTTGGAAGGCATGGACGTGAGCGTAAGCATGGTGTCGCAGCTTCCCCAGGGACAAGGATAATCCTCCTGGGCGCCCCAAGAAATACCAATGTGATGGAGAAATAGTATGGAAGTCTCGGTATTCATGAAGCCAGACGGCATCGAAGGCGAAGCCACGGATGACGGCCACGAGAATGAGATCAAACTGACGAGCTGCAGCTTTTCGGCTTTCAACTCGTCCTCGTACAACAACGCGTCGAAGACCGTGTCGAAGGGTCAGGCCACAATGGCCGACATCGCCTTCACCAAGGAAGTCGACAAGACCTCGGTCTCGCTGTTCAAGGCTTGCGCCACCGGCAAAGTCATTCCCAAAGTCACGATTTCGTTCCAGTCGAATGTCGGCGACGACAAGAAGATCGACTTCCTGAAGTACGAACTCGAAAACGTCGTGGTGAACACTTACAGCTTCTCGGCATCGTCGATGGCTGACGAGAGCGGCAGCCTGACTTATGCCAAGATCCGTCAGATCTACGACCAGCGCGACGAGAAGGGCACGTCCAAGGGCAAGGTCGAAGGCTTCTTCGACGTCCTGCTGAACAAGGGCGGCTAAGCGGCTCCGGCCGCCTGCACAGGCTATGGCAAAGGCTGATGAATTGCTCGCCGCCGGCGACGTTGCCGGTGCGCGCCAGCAACTGATCGAAGAGGTGCGTGCGAATCCGGGAGATCTCCGGGTTCGCATGTTCCTGTTCCAGATGTGCTCGCTGCTGGGCGAGTGGGAGCGTGCCAAGGCGCAGCTGGAGACGATCGCCAAGCTCGAACCGGAAGCCCGGATGCTTGCGGTCGCCTATTCGCAATGTATCGATGCCGAAGCGCAGCGGGCGGAAGTGTTCGCCGGAACCGCTGAGGTTTCCGTGCTCGCCAAGAACGAATGGGGAGAGACACTCGCGAAAGCACTGCAGGCTCGCCAGAGCGGACAGGGCGATGCCGACGCGCTTTACGGACAGACTTTCGATGCCGCTCCGACGAGCGCAGGGACAACCGATCAGGGGCTCGAATTCGAATGGATCGCCGATGCCGATCCGCGCCTTGGCCCGGTGACCGAAGCGATCATAGCCGGTCGCTATGGCCTGATGCCCTTCGACGCTCTCGAAAGCCTTTCGATCACCGAACCGGTGGATCTTCGCGACACGATCTGGATCCAGGCGGAATTCGGCATGAAGCAAGGCGCTCGCGTCGCTGGCTTCATCCCCGTCCGATATCCGGGCAGCGAGAAATCCGACGATGCCGCAGTGGTTCGCGGGGTGACCACAGACTGGGTCGGCGATGGCGATTCCGAGTATCCGCTCGGCCATCGCCTGTTCGCCTTCTCGGACGAATCCGAGGTGCCGTTGCAGCACCTGCGCGAGATCCAGTTCCGTGCGGAGTGACCATGCCAGTCAAGATCCGCCTAACGCCGACCATTTTTGACAAGCTGGTATCCGGCAACGACTTCGGCGGTCTTTCGGCGGATGCTGACATGCCGACCGTAGCGCGCGAGGATTTCCGCAATTTCGCGGTCGCCAATGTCGAACGGTTTACGGAAAAGTCTCTCAGGGCATCGGTCCTTCGCGACCTTGCCTGGTTGCTGAACACCATTTCCTTTGAATCCGCGTGCGATCTCGAAGGCTATCCCCGGGTGAGGGACTCGGTGGTCAATTTCGGTGTGCGCGACTTCGCCGGGCGCTCGCATGGGCGCGAATCCGAGCGCGAACAGGCCCGCGAAATTCGCAGCGCCATCCGCCGGTTCGAACCGCGTATCGATCCCAACACGCTACGGGTCGAGCCCCAGGGGCGCGGTGATAGTCCTGGCAAGGTCAGCTTCTTGATCGAAGGTGAAATCCTCGGCGGTCCGCAGCTGATGCCGCTGCGTCTGCGCACCGATATCGACCTTGAAAGCCAGACCGTGGAGGTGCGCGAATAATGGACCCTCGGCTGATCGAATATTATGAAGCCGAGCTCGAATATTTGAGAGTGCAATCGCTTGAATTCGCGGAAAAACATGAGACGGTCGCGACCCGTCTGGGGCTCAGCGGTACCGAGCGCGATCCGTATGTCGAGCGCCTGCTGGAGGGCGTCGCGTTTCTTTCGAGCCGCGTCCACCTCAAGATCAACGATCAGTTCCCGGAGTTCACGCAGCATCTGCTTCAGGCGGTGCAGCCACACTACCTTTCACCAACTCCTTCGATCTGCATCGCCGCTTTCGAACCCACGGCGGGCGACCCCGGGCTTACGACGGGGCACCGTATTCCCCGACGGACGCGGCTGACTGGTGAACCACCTGCAAAGTCGAAGACGCCGATCACCTTCGAAACCGGGCAGGAGGTCACCCTGTGGCCACTCAAGATAGCCGGTGCCGAATACATGGGGAGCCGCGCTGCTGCTGCCAGATATGCCGACAAGGCGGGCGTGCGCGCGCAAGCGGCCCTGACGATCCGGATCGAACCGCAGGACGGGCTCGATCTTTCCCTGATCACGGCGGACGAGCTCGAGATATATCTCGACGGTGGCGAAGGCGTGCCCAATGAACTCTATCGCCAACTGATCGGCGAGGCGATCGCCGTGGTGGCTCGCCCTCTCGATGCCACAGGCGATCAGTACGCGCTGTTGGATGTGCCGGTGCAGCATGGCTTTGGCGATGAATGCGCCCTGCTGCCGCATGACGGTCGTACGCTGGGCGCCTATCGCACGCTCACCGAATATTTCGCCTGTCCCGAACGGTTTCGCTTCATCAAATTGCGTTCGCTGCAGAAAGCCTTCGCGCTGTCCGACAAGGCGGTGGAAATCACGATCCTGTTCTCGCGCTCGTCGGAGACGCTGGTTCAGTCGGTCAGCGAGCGCAATCTCCGGCTATTCGCCACTCCGGCGATCAACCTGTTCGAAAAGCAACTGAGCCGTATCCCGTTCAGTGAAACCGAGCACGAATTCAAGGTCGTGGCGGATCGCGACGGACCGCTCGATTTCGAGGTCTTCCGGCTCCTGACCGTCGAGGCTTACGACCGGCAGAACCAGAACCCGCGCGAGGTAGCGCCGCTCTATTCCTACGGCTCGCTGCTCTACGATTACCGCTCGGCGTTGTTCTACACCACGCGGCTCAGGATGCGGCAGCTATCTCGCAAGGAGCGGCGACTGCGCGGCCGCGAAGACTATATCGGGACAGATACGTTCATCTCGCTCACCAGCCCTGGCGATCCGGCCCGGCTCGAGAGCATCCACGATCTCGCCTTGCGCGCGCTTGTGACCAACCGCGAATTGCCGATGGACCTCAAGGTCTCGGGCGATTTCCATCTTACGGCCCCCGGCATTCCCGCTCGCGGGATCAAGATCGTGCGATCGCCAACGCGGCCGCTTCCGCCGCTGGGTCTCGGCGATGCCGCTTGGCGTATCATCGGCCACCTGACACCGAATTACGCCACGTTGATCGGCGAGCGCGGCAAGGACGGCGAGATGCTGCGCAACCATCTGGCGCTTTATGGCCGCCCAGAGGATCCGGTGATGCGTTCGCAAATCGACGGGATCGTTTCGGTCAAGGGCAGCCACGTGACTCGGCGCGTTCCGGGGATCGGGCGGATGGCGCTCGCGCGCGGGCTTCGGATCGATATCGAGCTCGACGATGCCGCCTTCGATCAGTCGCGCATGTTCCTGTTCGGCGCCGTGATCGAACAGTTCCTGAGCGGCTTCGTGACGGTCAATTCCTTCACCGAGACCCACTTCAACTCGAAACTCCAAGGGGAGATAGCCGCATGGCCGCCAAGGATCGGCAAGCGCGAGCCTATCTGACCTTTGCGCAGAGGGCTGCGGAAAATCCGCGCAAGTTCAGCCTGTTCGCACTCGTCCGCGGGCTGGCTGCACGCGCGCTCGACAAGGCGCCCGTCGGCAGGAGCAAGCTTCCCAATCAGGACATCGTCCGGCTGCGGCAAATCCCGCACACCCGCTTTCCGGCGCCGACGCTGGACCAGCTGGAACTCAAGGATGGCCGGGCCGAGGCGGCAGGGTACTGGCTCGGTCTGACGGGGCCGATGTCCCCGCTCCCGCTGCACTTCACCGAATTTGCTGCCTACGAGCGCAAGTATGCCAAGACATATCCGTTCGGCGACTTCCTCGACCTGCTCGCCGGGCGGTTCCTGCAATTGTTTTACCGTGCCTGGGCGGTATCACAGCCGGCCGTTCAGGCCGACAGGCCCGAGCATGACCATTTCGCGAGATTCGTCGACAGCCTGACGGGGGCGACCGAGGGCACCGACGAGAACTCGGCATTCCCGGCGACCAGCAGACTCCATTACGCAGCGCTGTTCGCCTCGCGGCGCAGCGCGGGCGCGATTGAGGGAGGGCTGAGGCATCTGCTCGGTCTGCCGATCGAGCTGCGCGAGTTCATGCCGGTCCAGCGCGATGTCGATCCCGATGACCAGACAAGGCTCGGCGTGCAGCATCATCAGCTCGGCCAGGCCGTGCTGGGTCGGCGGGCCTATCTCGTCACCGACAGTTTCGAGGTGAGGATCACCGCCCGCAACGCGTCGGAATTCCGGCGGTTGCAGCCCGATGGAGGGCTGTTTCCTGTGGCGGCCGAAGCGCTGGATGCGCTGGCACCTTCGCATCTCGAGTGGAGCATCACGCTGTGCATTCCGCAAACCGAGATCGAACCGGCGCGGCTCGACGGGCAGTCGCGACTGGGATGGTCATCCTATGTCGGTCAAGTGCCTGCGGATGCGGCGAATGACGATTTGAGAAGTGACGTGCATTTGCGCCGGTCGGCGATCCGCTCGCGGACCTGACCAGGCAAGAAGGGGGAAATTTAATGACTGAGATCAGCCGTTCCGCACTATTTGGACGCTTGAATCCGACCGCACTGAAGTCGATCGAAAGCGCCACGCAGTTCTGCAAGATGCGCGGAAACCCCAATGTCGAATTGGTCCACTGGCTGCACATCCTGCTGCAGGATGCACAGAACGACCTGGCGGCTATTCGCTCCGCATTCAAAATCGACGACACGCAGCTGTCGCGCGACATGGTCGCGTCGCTTGATGCATTGCCGCGCGGGGCCACGTCGATTTCGGATTTTTCGCCGCAGATCCTAGACGCCATCCAGCATGGCTGGTTGTACGCTTCGCTTCAGTTCCAGGCGGCGAAGATGCGCACCGGGCATCTTCTGCTCGGAATGCTCAAGACGCAGGGCCTGTATGATCGGCTGATTGGCATCAGCTCCGAATTCCGGAAGATCGATGCCAACCGGCTCTCCAGTGATTTCGAAGGTATTACAAAGGGCTCGACCGAAACAACTCAGGTCGCCGGGGCGGCCACTCAGGCGGGCGACGGCACGGGCGAGCCCGGACCGGGACAGGTTCCAGCCGGCGAAGGCGGTGCGCTCGAACAGTTCTCGACCGACCTCACCCAGCAGGCGCGCGACGGAAAGATCGAAGAGATTATCGGCCGCGACGCCGAAGTGCGGCAGATCGTCGATATCCTGCTTCGTCGCCGCCAGAACAACCCGATCCTCGTCGGCGAGGCGGGCGTCGGAAAGACCGCAGTGGTCGAAGGCTTTGCCAAGCGCCTTGCGGAAGGCGACGTGCCGCCTGCGCTGCAAGGCGTGTCGCTGCGCGCACTCGACATCGGCATGATGCAAGCCGGGGCGAGCGTGAAAGGCGAATTCGAAAAGCGCCTGCGGTCGGTAATCGACGAGGTCGAAGGGTCGGCAACCCCAATCATCCTGTTCATCGACGAGATCCACACGCTGGTCGGTGCTGGCGGGGCCGCGGGGACGGGTGATGCCGCAAACCTCCTCAAACCTGCACTCGCGCGCGGAAATCTCAGGACAATCGGCGCGACGACATATGCCGAATACCGCCAGTATTTCGAGAAGGACCCGGCGCTGACCCGCCGGTTCCAGACCGTCGATATCGCCGAGCCCGATCGTGACAAGGCGATCCTGATGATCCGTTCGATCGCGCCGATGATGGAGGAGCATCACAAGATCGTGGTGCTCGACGAAGCGGTCGATGCGGCGGTGACCCTGTCGCAGCGCTATGTCCCCGCGCGCCAGCTGCCCGACAAGGCGGTGAGCCTGCTCGACACCGCCGCTGCGCGCGTCGCCGTGTCGCAGCACGCCACCCCGGCGCGGGTCGAGGACCGGGCGCGCAAGCTGCAATTGCTCGAAGTCGAGCGCGAGGTGGTCGAGCGCGAACTCGGCGCGCAATACCGCAATGACGACCGCCACGAAAAAATCTTGGCTGAGATCGAGGAGGCCAAGGCGGCGCTCGAGGAGGCGGAAGCCAAGTGGGAAGGCGAGAAAGCTGCATTGGCCAGGGTTGTCGAAGCGCGTGACGCGCTGACCGCGGCGCGCAAGACCTCGAAGCCAGCCGAGCCTGCCGACGGTTGTGAGGCTGCGGAGGGCGAGGAAGAGCCAGCCGAGAAGACCGCTGAGCCCGCAATGAGCGAAGACGAAGCGATGGCGGCGCTCACCGCCGCACTCGAGGAACTGGACCAGGCGCAGGGCGACGATCCGATGGTCTTTGGCGTGGTCGATGGCGATGCCGTGTCTTCGGTGGTCGCCGACTGGACCGGCATTCCGGTCGGCCGGATGGTCAAGGACGAGATCAAGTCGACGCTCGACCTCGCCGAACGCATGAAGCAACGCGTGATCGGGCAGGATCACGCCATGGACGCGATCGCCAAGCGCATCCAGACCAGCCGCGCGAAGCTCGACAATCCGAACAAGCCGGTCGGCGTGTTCATGCTGTGCGGCCCCTCGGGCGTCGGCAAGACCGAAACCGCGGTGGTGCTTTCCGAGCTGCTGTTTGCGGGCGAGGAATCGATGATCACGATCAACATGAGCGAATTCCAGGAGGCGCACACCGTCTCCACGCTCAAGGGCGCACCCGCGGGCTATGTCGGCTACGGCCAGGGCGGCGTGTTGACCGAAGCGGTCCGGCGGCGCCCCTATTCGGTGGTGCTGCTCGACGAGATCGAGAAAGCGCACCCGGACGTCCACGAGATGTTCTTCCAGGTGTTCGACAAGGGCTTCATGAACGACGCCGAAGGTCGCTACATCGACTTCAAGAACACGCTGATCCTGCTCACCAGCAATGTCGGCACCGATCTCATCATGGACATGGCGGCCGATCCCGAGCTGATGCCGGAACCGGAGGCCATGGCGACAGCGCTTCGGCCCGAGCTGCTCAAGGTCTTCCCGCCCGCGCTGATCGGGCGCACGGTGCAGCAGGCCTATTTCCCGCTGTCGAAAGAAATGCTCGGCAAGATCGTCGACCTGCAGTTGAACCGCATCCGCAAGCGGATCGCGGGCAACCACAAGATCGAATTCGATTACGGGCAGGACGTCATCGATCTGATCGTCTCACGCTGCAACGATGCAGATTCCGGCGGTCGCATGATCGACAACATCCTGACCAATACGATGCTGCCCGAAATGTCGGTCCAGCTGCTCGAAAAGCAGATGGACGGGCACGAGGTGAAGAAGATCGAAGTGAAAGCCGGCGATCACGGGTTCGAATACGAGTTCGGGTGAGAATGAGGGTCGGCAAAACACGCAATTGAATGGGGAACGAATGGCAGATTGGCTCGACAAGAGGCTGGGGAATTTTTGCAAGTCGATTCAGGACCAGATCGATGAGCTCCCCTTCCTCGATCCGGCGCAGAAGCGGAAATTCACCGACATGCTGGAGGAATGCGCTGACAAGGCGGACAAATCGAGTCTCGACTCGCTGGTTTTCATGCGCCGCGAAATCCAGCCATTGCGCAGGCAGATCCAAGCGCGAACGCGCAAGGATATCAAGATAGGCTGATCGCGCGGGGATTGCGGGTTCAGCGGATACAGGGTTCGATGCGAGAGGAGGCGATTGAATGACCGATTTCTACCTCCTTGCCGCGCAGTCGACCTGTTCTGCGAAAGATCTCGTCGGACAGAGCTATCACAGCGCCGACAAGGAGGTGTCGAACCGATTCTTGGAAGCCAATTCGTTCTCGAAGCCGACCGACCGGCTGATGCGCGGCGAGCTGTATGCGGTGCCCAGCCTGGTCGAGGGACCTCGGCTCGAACCGGGCATGGTCGGCAAGGCGGTCTCGCGAGCCAATTTTCAGACCCGCAACCAGCGTGCAGACCCTGCGCCCAACGAATTCAACGCGAACTTCAGCTGGATGAAGGACGTGCTCACGCACGACAGCACCAAGTCGGCGCTGATCACGACCGAAAAGGCGCTGTCGGTCTACGAAGACCGGGCGGCGAAGATCGCCGACCTGTTCGAGGATTACCGCAAAAGCTACGAGGCGACTGCGCGGCTCGGTGCCGACTTCCACAAGCAATCGGGGGAGTTCTACAATCGCCTCTTCATCGAGCGCGACATTTACAAGCAGCTCGGTGCCTCGCGTTCGGCCTTCATCGACAATGCTAACCGCAGCGGTCTGAAGGACCAGCTCGGGATCAGCCACAAGGCGCTGAAGAACCAGGTCAGGCTCGGCAAGGACCTCAAGGAGCTCAAGAAGATCGAGGATGTCGCGGGCAAGGCGCGCGGTATCTCGTCGCACCTGAAGACCGGCGGCAAGCTGGTGAAGATCGTCTCGCTCGGAACGACCGCGAGCGAAATCTACACCGAGTACGATACGTATGGCGGTGCGGCCGCGCTCGACAAGGCGGGCGAGGAGGGAGCCGGGATGGCAGGCTCGTTCGTCGGCGGCAGGGTCGGTGCGGCAGCGGGGGGCTGGCTCGCGGGGACTGCGGTCGTGGCATTCGGCGTGAGCACCGGAGGGCTGGGCTTCGTTGCGATCACTGTCGGCGGTGTCCTGACCGGCACCCTCGCAGGTTCGCTCGGCGGCGAGAAACTCGGCAAGACGGCTTATTCGGGCACCAAGGAGGTACTCGGCCAGTGGCGCGATGACCTTTACACCGTACGCGACGACTTCTTCGACTTCTTTGTCGAGCGGGTCATCGAATAAGCCAGGCCGGTTATCCCGATAACTCACATCGAAGATTGCAATGGACCGCTTCGGCGTCATCCGCGTTTGTTGAGCTTAAGCCGGAAGCGATAGCGCGACGATTTAGCGGAACGTGATCGCCCCCGATCCATTCCTATGACCATGCTATCTGCGGGATTCCCCCAATCCATGAAAACGTTATTGCTCGGCCTCATCGCAACAGCGCTGGCGGCCTGCTCGTCCGAACCGCAATCGCGCGGGGAGCGCAGCGTCACTGTCGTCGCGAAGCCGGTGCAATTCGTTCAGGAAGAACGGGTGGTCGAAGCAATCGGCACCGCACGCGCAGCGCGCTCTGCCGAGCTTTACCCCGAGGTCTCCGGCCAGGTCGTGGCCGTGCGCTTCAAGCCCGGCAGTTTCGTGCGCAAGGGGCAGCCGCTGGTCGAACTCGATGCACGGCAGGAGCGGTTGGCGCTCCGTCTGGCCGAAGTGCGCGTGCAGGAAGCCGAGCAACTGCTTGGTCGATACCGCCGCATCGAGGACACAGGCGCGCTTTCGGAAAGCCAGATCGAAGCGGGCGAGACTGCGCTCGCGGCGGCAAAGATCGAACGCGACCAGGCTGCGGTGGCGCTCGAGGAGCGCACGATCCGCGCGCCGTTCTCAGGGCATATCAGTTTTTCCGAGATCGACCCGGGCGATCGTGTCACGCCGCAAACGCTGATCGCCCAGCTCGACCAGCGCGGGCGACTGTACGTTGAGTTCAACGCACCCGAAGCGGTATTCAAGCGCCTCCGGCCCGGAGAAACGGTCGAGGTGTCGGCTTTCTCCGATCCTGACAGTTCTATCGCTTCGTCGATCGAAGCGGTCGACAGCGCGATCGAGCAGGAACAGCGCAGCTATCGTGTACGCACGGTGATCGACAATCGCGACGACCGTTTTCGTCCGGGAATGAGTTTCAGCGTGCGGTTCGCCGATGAAGGGCAAAGCCGCCCCGCCGTACCCGAAGCCTCGGTTGTCTGGGGTGGAGACGGCTCTTCGATCTTCGCCGTGCGCGACGGCAAGGCTGCACGCGTCCCGGTGACCATTTCTTCCCGCCGCGAGGGCACCGCTCTGCTGGCTGCCGACATCGATGCGGGGACGCTGATCATTATCGAGGGCGTGCAAAAGGTTCGTGAAGGCCAGGCGGTAACCCTGGTCGAGAGCCCCGAGCGCCCGGCTGCCGATGTCGAAGTTGCGGGATCGGGAACGTGACCGATTTCCCGATGCTTGCGGTCAAGCGACCGCTTCTGATCTTCGTCCTCAACCTGCTCATCATCATCGCAGGAGCGGCTGCCATACTAGGTACCGAAGTGCGCGAGCTTCCGAATGTCGATCGACCGGTCGTCACGGTCAGCGCAACGCTGCCGGGCGCCGCTCCCGAGACGATGGATGCCGAGGTCACTTCGATCCTGGAAAACGCCGCAGCGCGTGTGAACGGCGTGCGGCAGATCCGTTCCTCGAGCGAGGAAAACAACACGCGTATCCGGGTGGAATTCAATCCTGGCACCGATCTCGATGCGGCTGCTTCGGACATCCGCGAGGCGGTCAGCCGGGTGACGCGGGAACTCCCGGACCGGGTCGAGCAAGTCCGTGTCGTCAAGGCAGATGAGGACGCGGAGTCGATCATGACCCTCGCGGTTTCGAGCGATCGATACGATGTATCGGCTCTTACGCGGATCGTCGAAAACGACATCATTCCCGAACTGCTGGCCGCCGAAGGCGTTGCCAGCATCGATCCCTTCGGCACGCGCGAACGGCAGCTGCGAGTGGCGGTTGATCCGATCCGGCTGGCCCGCTTCGGACTGACGATCAGCGATGTTGCTGCGGCACTGGAGCAGGCCCCTTTCGATACGCCGGTCGGATCGCTCACATCGGAAGCGCAAAACCTGATCGTGCGAGCCGAGGCCACCGCCGCGACGCCCGACCTAATCGCAGAGGTCGTCATCCGCGATGAAGTGCGCATCGGCGATGTGGCGGAATCCTATTTCGCTCCGGCAGACGCCACCAATTATGTCCGCCTGAACGGGGAATCGGTGATCGGCCTCGGGGTCATCCGCCAGGCGAATTCGAACACGATCGCGATTTCGGAAGCGACCCGGCTTGCGGTCGAGCGCGTCAATGCGAGATTCGACGATATCGACATACGGGTCATCTCGGACGATGCGACCTTTATCAAGATCTCGGTCCAGGAGGTGCTGCTTACCCTGGTGGTGACCGTGGGTGTGGTGATGCTCACCATCTTCCTGTTTTTCGGCCACATCAAGCCGACCCTGATCCCGAGCGCTTCCATCCCGATCGCGCTGATCGGTGTCGTCGCGGGGATCTGGTTGCTGGGGTTCTCGATCAACCTGCTGACACTGCTCGCCCTGGTGCTGGCGACCGGCCTGGTGGTCGACGACTCCATCGTGGTTCTGGAAAATGCGCAGCGGCTGCAGAAAGAACAAGGGCTGGGCAAGAAGTCGGCGGCGGTGCTGGGCACGCGTCAGGTCTATTTCGCGGTCATCGCGACGACCGCCGTGTTGATCTCGGTGTTCGTCCCGATCAGCTTCCTGCCTTCGGAGACCGGGCGACTGTTTCGCGAGTTCGGTTTCGTGCTCGCGATTGCGGTGATCCTTTCGACCTTCGTATCGGTCACACTGGTCCCCGCACTCGCGGCCAAGATCGATCTTACGGCGGACGCGGCCGATCCGAATCCGCGCCTCCTAGCGATCGCGCAATCGGCGGCCGGGAGATATCGCGACACCGTCAAGAAGGTGATCGTCCATCCGTGGGTGGCGCTTGGGATCTCCATAGGCGCGGTCGGGCTGGCAGGTCTGGCCTATTCCCAACTCTCGCAGGAACTCACGCCAGATGAGGACCGCGCGACCTTTTACGTCTGGGCCAGGGGGCCCGACGGCGTGGGTCTCAACTTCATGGATCGCGAGATGGACGAGATCGAGGAGGTTCTCGAGCCTCTACTGGAGAGCGGAGAGGTGCAATCCACCCTCTCGATCGTCGGGCGCTATGATCCGAATCTGATCCAGGTAACCGCGACGCTGGCCGATTGGGACGAGCGCGAGCGCAGCCAGACCGAGATCGTCGGTTCGATCGGAGAACCGCTCGATGCGCTGCCCGGTTCGCGCGCCTCGGCGCGAGGTCGCGGCACGCTGAGCGGCGGATGGGGCAGGGGCGGGGGCCTGGACGTCGCCCTCACCGGCAACGACTATGAGGGCATCTACCGGTCGGCGCGTGCGCTTGCCGATGCCATCGCAACGCAATCGGATATCCTTTCGGATCCGGAAATCTCCTATCAGCCGACACAACCTCAGCTGTCGATAGGCATCCATCGTGCGCGGGCTGCCGATCTTGGCGTGGATTTCGACGATCTCGCGCTCACCTTGCGGGCGATGGTGGATGGCGCGGAGATCGTCGACCTCAACGTAGAGGATCAGGCAATCCCGATCTTTCTTACCGCCGATGCGGTCTCGATCACTCGCCCAAGCGATCTCGGCAATCTTTTCATCCGCAGCGACGAAGGAGCACTGGTGCCGATATCTTCGCTCACTGAGTTCCGCGAGGAAGGCGTGGCGGCGGAGCTCGACCGCACCGAGCAGCGGCGCGCGATCGAAGTCGAAGCCGCTATCGCGCCCGGGGTTCCACTCGCCGATGCGGTGGCCGAGATCGAGCGTTTGGCCGAGGGAGCGCTTGCCGACGATATCGATATGCTCCTGCGCGGCGAAGCCGAACAGCTCGAGGAAAGTGGCAACGAGTTGCTGCTGACCTATGCCTTTGCGCTGGTGATCGTCTTCCTCGTGCTTGTGGCCCAGTTCGAGAGCCTTGCGAGCCCCCTGGTGATCCTCGCGTCCATTCCCTTCGCGCTGGCGGCGGCGATATTCGCGCTGTTCCTTTCAGGCACTTCGCTGAATATCTATTCGCAGATCGGCCTCGTCATGCTGATCGGGCTGATGGCGAAGAACGGCATCCTGATGGTCGAATTCGCCGATCAGCGACGCGAGGAAGGGGCCGAGGTTCGCGAAGCGATTGCCGATGCCGCAGCGATCCGTCTGCGTCCGATTGCCATGACCCTGATTTCGACCGTCCTCGGAGCGGTTCCGCTGGTGCTCGCCAGCGGCGCAGGAGCCGAGGCGCGCGAAGCGATCGGCTGGGTGATTTTCGGGGGGCTCGGTATCGCGGCGATCTTTACCCTGTTCCTGGTGCCTGCGCTCTACGCGCTGATCGCTCCGCTTGGAAAGCCGCGCAGCGTCGATCTCGCGCGTCTGAATCGCGAACTGGAGGAGCACAAAGCCTCGGACGAGGGGCTTGCAGGAGCGCCGGCATGAGGAATGCAGCACTGCTCATTGCCTCTGCCGCAGCCCTGACGGCCTGTGTCGGTCCCTCGATACCCGACGCCGAACCGTCCGCCGGCATCGCAATCCCGACGGATTTCCTGGCCGAGACGAGACCCGCGAGCGGGCTCGACGACTACTGGTGGAGGGGGTTCGAAGACGAGGAGCTCAACCGGCTCGTCGAACGCGCGCTCGAAGACAACCAGTCGCTCGAAGCGGCTCGTCAACGGCTGAACGCAGCAAGAGCAATCGTAGCCGCTGAAGAATCGGAATTCTTCCCTACCGTGGATGCCGAGGCAGCGGGCGGGATCGCCGTGGATGACGCGGGCAGTAGCAGCGACAGCGCGTCGCTTGCGGTCGAAGGTGTGTGGACGATCGACCTGAATGGTCGCCTCTCTGCCGAACGTGCCGCCGCCCTCGCAGACGCGCAGGGGGCGGCGTTCTTCGTGGCCGAGCGACAGCGCCTGATTGCGTCAGCCGTTGCGGACCAATTCGTGGAGCTCAAGCGCACCGCTGCTCGCCTGCGCCTGCTCGACCAATCGACCGAACTGCAGCAGCAGACCTTGCAAATCGTCACGCTTCGATACGAGGCAGGCCTTTCCTCCAACTTCGATGTACGCCGAGCGGCGGCCGACCTTGCGCGTACGCAGGCACAACGCGGCCCTCTTCTGCTAGCGCGGACCCGTGCGGCGAACGCCCTCTCCGTGCTCACCGGCAATCCGCCGAGCCCGATGAAACAGGCCGAGGAGGATGTCGCGGTGCCACGCTATCGGCAAGGTCCGGAAATCGGGCTTCCCGCCGATCTCGTTCGACGCCGCCCCGACCTGTTGTTGGCCGAGGCTGAAGTCGCGCGTGCAGCGGCCGGTGTCGGCATAGAGCGTGCCGATCTTGCTCCAAGTTTCGTCTTGCGGGGTGTCCTGTCATCCGGCTCCGGCGGATTCGACGGTCTGTTCTCGAGTGCTCTGGCCAGCCTTGCAGCCTCGCTTGGACTTCCGCTTATCGATGGAGGACGCCGCAAGGCGGAAGTGCGCGCGGCGGAGAGCGAACTGCAGGCGGCGCTTGCGGATTATCGCCAGAACCTTCTCGAAGTGTTCGCCGATGTCGAAGGGGCGCTGGTTTCGATCCAGTCGGCAGAGGACCGGCAAAGCGAATTGCGCCGCGCCGTTCGCGAAAGCGAAGCGGCGTTCGACCAGTCGAACGCGCTTTATCGAGAAGGGCTCGCCTCGCTGTTCGACGTTCTCGATGTCCAGCGGCAGCTGATTTCAAGCCGGGAGGCGCTGATCGATGGCGAGTCCGACCTTGCCCAGGCTCACATCGCGCTCTTTGCGGCCGTCGGCGCTCCGACCGATACCGGTTCGCTCAGCGGGCTATCCGGTGCCGGTAGGTGACGTTCACCCGCTCTGCGAGGATCAGGTAGGGGAGCCAGATCATCATACTGATCAGCACCTTCTGGACATTGCCCGTAAGCAGGCTCTGAAGGGCCACAGCGACGCTGGAGGGTAGCTCGTATGAGGTCGCCCGATGCGCGATGCCAAGCTGCAAAAGAATGTCCATCAGCCAGGCAAACAAAAGCATTTTGGGGAACAACGGCACACTGCGAAGCGCCATGACGAAGCAAACGGCGTAGAAGAAATTCATGATCACGACGTCGAGCGTGACCAGCCAGAAAAGCGCGATGCCCCACGGAGGCGCTTCGGTGGTGAGAGCAGGAATCGCCATTGCGAACTCGGCCGTGCGCAGCATTACATTGAGCAGCATACCGATTATCAGCGACGCCATGAATCCGATCGGTCCATAGCTGGGATGGCGCATCGCCTCACGGACGCTGACGCTTCTCCACTTGCCGACCTGAGAGAAATGCATCGAACTGGGCCGCCGCCGGGCCTCGCCCAGGAATGCCGCTCGTCCGAGCATGAAACCGGCGACCGGGGCGAGTGCGACCAGCCAGTACGGAATTGCGAGCTGGGCGTAGCCTTCGAAGCCTGTTGGCGGCGTGGGCGAAGAGGCGATGCGGAATACCGCAATCAGCGCGACAAGCGTTAGCCATGCGACGGCGAGGCTGCCGAGATTCCGGGCCGTCCAGCGGATCACGCGCCGACTCTCTGCGCGGGCTTTTCGCGACTTGAATTGCAGGAAGCGGGAAAGGCGCGTGCGAATCGGATCGAATTCGTCCTGCCATTTGGCCAGACAGAACAGGTGTTTACGTGTCGCCATAATGCCGCGCCGATACCTCAGTAACCACGGAAATTAACTCTTTCCGCCCCCAAGTGGTTGAAAATTAATTCATTTTTACCGTTGCCACATATTTATTGACGTTTAGCTAACAAATCACGAACCTCACAGACAGTTCCAGTGGGATTTGGCGCGAGATCGGCGTGAGCCGAAAAACACAAAAAGGTCGCGCTGACCTCAACAAACACCAGTGGGACTGGGCAAGCCGGAAATAGAGGCCGGAGCCTAGAGTATTACGCTCATCTTTGGTGGGCAAATATGCGTTGGGGAAAACCTATGAAACTGATGAAAAACTTCCTTCGTGACGAGTCGGGTGCTTCGGCAGCTGAATACGCTCTGATCCTTGCAGTCGTTGGTGCCGGCATTGCCGGTGCGGCGCTTTTCTTGGGTCAAACGATCGACACAGAAATCCGCGATGCGGCTACCCTCGTTGATGGAGCGGTCACACCGTAAGGTGGCTTTGAGCTCGCGGCGATCAAGCCGCGAGCTCAACACTTTTGAAAGCAACAGACTTGGGGGGAAGGCCATGAGGGGCAGGAATCTGCTCATCGTCGGTGCGGCCGTGTTTTTCGGGCTGATCGCGGTGTATCTCGCGAATGCGTATTTCAGCGGCTACGAGGAAGCGCAGCAAGAAGCCGTGCAAAACGAACAGATGACGAGGATCGTTGTCGCCTCGCAGGAAATCGGCTTCGGCACACAGATCACCTCCACCAATAGCCGCCTTGCGCCGTGGCCGTCGAGCGCCCTGCCGCAGGGGGCATTCACCAGCATCGAAAGCGCGACCCAAGGCGGTCGCGTCGCTCTTCGCCCGGTCGTTCCAGGGGAACCCATCCTTGCCAGCAAGGTCAGCGGTGAAGGCGGGCGGGCTACGCTGGCATCCATCATTCCAGAAGATTTTCGCGCCGTCGCGATCCCGGTCAACGAAGTTGCCGGCGTAGGCGGCTTCGTGCGTGCGGGCGACGTCGTTGACGTAATGCTGACCCGCCAGATACCCGGCGACGGCGCCGACCAGAACGACAAGATGACCACCGTTGTGCTTGAGAACGTGCTGGTCCTTGCGATGGATCAGGTCGCCGACGAGAACAACACCGAAGCGGCGGTAGCCAAGACCGCGACGCTGCAGACCGACCAATTTGGAGCGCAAAAGCTCGCCCTTGCCAGTCAGCTCGGCACGCTCAGCCTCGCTTTGCGGAATGTCGAGAACCAGCTCGTCGGAGGCACTCGCACAGTCCTGCCGCGCGATCTCGGCGGGGCGGGCATCTTTATTCCCGAGCGCGATCGTGGGCCGAGCAGGAGCGTTTCGGCGCCTGCCGCGCGTCCTGCGACGAGCGCGCCGTCGACAACTCCTCGCCCCATCAGCGGGCCCAAAATGACCGTGGTCCGCGGGACCGAACCACAAGATTACGGGGTGAAGCGCAATGGCCGGTATTAAGACATTCCACGTCCTTGCAGGGGCAGCGATTCTCGCTCTGGGCAGCGTGGCCAACGCGCCGCTGCATGCCCAGGAACAACTGGCTGAAGTTCCCGTGCACGTCGGCGCGGTCGAGATACCGGTCAACAAGAGCCAGATCGTCACCGCGGACCGCGCAATCGATCGGGCTCTGATCGGTAATGAGGAAATCGCGGACATCTTCCCGGTTTCGGATCGTTCGATTTACGTGCTCGGCAAGAAAATGGGCACCACCAGCCTGACGGTTTACGATAAGGCGAACCGGGTCATCGCGGTGATGGACATCGCAGTCGGCCCGGATGTCATATCCCTGCGCGAACAGATCGGTTCGCTGATGCCGGAAGAAAAGATCGACGCGCGCATCTCCAACGAGTCGATCGTGCTCAGCGGTCTCGTCACCAGTCCTGCTGCGGCGGATCGTGCGGTCCAACTGGCCCGCGCCTATGGCGGCGACAACGTCGTCAATCTCATGTCGCTCGGCAGCAGCCAGCAGGTGATGCTGGAGGTGCGTTTCGCCGAGGTTTCGCGCAGTGTCGGCAAGGAACTCGGCGTAAGTTCCTTCTTCCGGAACAATTCCGGGAATTTCGAAGGAGCAATCGGAGACGGTGCGCAGCTCATTCCTGACCCGGACACTGGAGCAGGCATCCTGCAGCTCGATTCGATCACCGGATCGTTCGGCATTTTCCGCCGGTTCTTCGGCGATGTCGCTGGCCTCAATATCGAAGCGGTGCTCGATGCGCTTGAAGACAAAGGGCTTTCCAAGACGCTTGCCGAGCCGACACTGATCGCGCTTTCGGGTGAGCGGGCTTCGTTCCTTGCGGGCGGGGAATTCCCGATCCCGGTGGTGCAAAGCCAGGGTGCCGCGGGTGGTAACTCCACGGGGCAGATCGGTGGAGCTGTAACCGTCGAGTTCAAGCCGTTCGGTGTGAGCCTCGCCTTCACTCCGACAGTGCTTTCGGACAATACCGTCAACCTATTGGTCGAACCCGAAGTAAGTTCGATCGATCCGACCGCTTCGATCCGTCTCAACGGCATCACGATTCCCGGCCTGCAGACCCGCCGGGCGAGCACGGTGCTCGAGCTGCGCGATGGCGAAAGCTTTGCCATCGCCGGCCTTCTGCAGCGCGATTTCGAGACCACGGTACGTCAGGTGCCGATCCTCGGATCGATCCCGATCATCGGTTCGCTTTTCCGCTCCACGAGCTTCCAGAAGGGCGAGACCGAATTGCTGATTGTGGTGACGCCGCGTCTGGTGGCGCCGATCAAGCCGAGCCAGGTGAGGCTTCCGACTGACCGGATCGAAGACCCTGTGCAGGCCGATGTCCTGCTGAACGGCACCGCTTATCGGCCGAAGCCGGCGGCAGGTGCCGCTGCAAGCGAGCCGGCTCCCGAAACCGGAGGTGATGATTATGAATACTAAGTCCATCGCTATTGTGACCGTATCTGCGCTGGCGCTGTCCGCCTGTGCGGTCTCGGACAAGGAATTCATGGGTTACCAGGATCCGACCTGGGGTGACGCCAATCGCGCGACCATGGCCGCGCAGGTGATCAATCCCAATCCCGAATACGACACGCTCGTTCCGGAAACGAGCGCACAAAACGCGGTCAACGCCATCGATCGGTATCGTGAGGGCACAGTCGAACAGCCCGAGCGGATCAGCACCACCGAATCGATCGGCGAAGGTCCGCAATAAGATGGAGATAAACTGCTGTGAGGAGCGGATTACCCTTCCAATTCTTGCGTGACGAAAGCGGCGCCGTAGCTGCCACCTATGCGTTGGCGCTCTTCGGCCTACTGGCCGTGGCTGGGGTCGGTTTCGACTATGCGAGAATGGCGGGAATGGACTCCGAGCTGCAGAACGGCGCGGACCAGGCTGCCCTGGCCGGTGCGACCCAGCTTGACGGCGCTAGCGGAGCGTGCTCGCGCGCAGCCAATGCTGCAGTGTCGCTGGTTGCCAACCAGACTCTGCTCGCCTCGGGCGCCAATGCCGTCACCATCCCGCTCGAGACCGGTTGCGACGCGACGGGCCAGATCCGATTCTGGCAGGACAAGGACAAAGCCAGCGCGGCGACCAACGATTCCAATGCCAATTACATCGAGATCTTCGTCAACGCCCGCTCTGTCGATTATGCCTTGTTGCCGATTACCGGCCTGATCCGCTCCGACGATATCCGGGGTGTTGCACTTGCGGGTCTCGGATCTGCGATCTGCAAAGTTCCGCCGGTGATGCTGTGCAACCCCAACGAACCCAGCTTCAACGTCAATGACTATATCGGCAAGGGGCTGCGTCTCGTCGCCAATGACGGAGGGGGCTTCGTGCCCGGCAACTTCGGATATCTCGAAACCAATGCCGGGAGCGGCGCGAATGCGACTGCGGCGACGCTGGGCCGCGTCACCTTTCCAGGCGATTGCGTTTCCACTGCACAGGTTACCACCAAGCCCGGCGTTCAGGTGAGCGTGCTCGACGCCCTTAACACTCGAATGGATGTCTACGCTCAAGGCATCAACAACCCCTGTCCGAACGGCGCGACGTGTCCTGCTTCCGCGATCGCGCGCAAGGATCTGGTCAAGGGACCGGGAAATTCCTGCGGGGTCACCGGCAACGGTTGGCAAGTCGGCCCCAATCCCTACCGCCCGACTTCGGCGAGCCCGCTCGACAATGCGCAGGCCGATCTGCTCGATCCGATGGGCTATCCCCGCGACATCTGTCATGCGGTCAGCAACACCGGGGCCTGCATCGGCGGGCAGGTGGGCGACGGCGTATGGGACCGAAACGCCTATTTCCGTTCGAATTCCCACATTTATCCTGGCGGTGCCCCCTTAAGTCTAGGCGCGAATCCGACCCGCTACGATGTGTACAAGTACGAAGCGGCGAACAATCTCACCGCCGAAGCAACGGTCGGCGCCAATCTGAGAGCCCCGGGCGGCCCGATCTGCGGTCCGCAGCCGGGCGTGCCGGTCAATGCCGGTGTCGCCGACAGGCGCGTGCTCAGCGTCGCGGTGCTCAATTGCGGGGGTAATTCGGGCAAGTTTGACAGCACGCCGATTGAGTTTGTCGATGTGTTCCTTGTCGAACCGTCGATCGACCGCGGCAACGGGCCGAGCAAGGTTACCGAAAAGAGCGATGTTTATGTCGAAGTGATCGGTCGGACCACTTTGGGTGGCGGCGCAACCTCGGGGCAGGAGATCCGCAAGGATGTTCCGTACCTGGTCGAATGACGACGTTGGCGATCCGTTTCGCGAAGGATCGCAGCGGCAATGCCGGCGCCGAGATGGCGCTGATGCTGCCGCTTATGCTCACGGTGATGTTCGCCACGTTCGAGGCGGGGCACTACTTTTACAACGAGCAGAAGATCATCGAGGCGGTGCGCAACGGCGCTCGCTATGCGGGCCGCCTGCCATTCAGTGCGTATTCCTGCCCCTCGACGATGATCGGCACGACCGTGAACCAGATCAAGACGGTGACGCGCACCGGCAAGCCAGATGGCACCACGCCGCTGATACGCGACTGGACCGACGGTGATATCGACGTGACCGTGACCTGCAACAGCGCCACCACGACGGGAATTTATGCAGGCAATAGCGGAGGTGCGCCGATCGTTACGGTTTCCGCCACCGCGACCTACAACTCCCTGTTCGCAAGGGCCCTTACCGGCAGTTCCGCCACGCAGGTCCGCGCTTCCGCTCAATCTACGGTGAACGGCATATGATCGCGTGCGCCTCCCTCAAGGCTTTCCACCGCGACGAAAACGGTGCCAGCGCGGCCGAGTTCGCGATGGTCGTACCGCTGCTGCTTATCTTTCTGCTCGGAACGATCGACGTCGGGCTCTATTCTTGGTCGATCAACCGCGCCGAAAAGGCCTCTCAGATCGGCGCGCGCTGGGCGGTTGCCACCGATATGCTTCCGAGCGGTCTTGCGACCTACAGCTTTGCGGTCAGCGGCGGTATTCCACAGGGAACGACGGTTCCGCAAAGCGCATTTCCCGGCGTCACCTGCACGCAAGCGGGCTGCACCTGCAACGGCGCATGCGCTTTCCCGACCACGATGAACCAGGATGCCTTCGACGCGCTGGTCGACCGAATGCAGGACATCAGGGCGGATATCACGGCCGCCAACGTGACCGTCGAATACAGCTATTCCGGCCTCGGCTATGCAGGCGATCCGAACGGGCCGGACGTCGCCCCGATCGTCACGGTCGGCATCGACGACCTGACTTACCAGCCGATCACGTTCCTGATCTTTGGACAGGATATCGATCTTCCCGCCCACCGCTACTCGCTGACCGCAGAGGACAGCGAGGGAACATTTGCGAACTGAGGCGCGCCACAAGTGACAAGGATCCAGAACATCTACGAGCTAGGAATGAACCACGCGATTGAATTGCCGGGCAAGGTTCTGGTGATCGCCAAGGGCGAGACCGTTTCCGGCTTGCGCGAGTTGTCGAAGACGCTGACGCTGCACGAGAGCGGACTCGACGAGATGCCTCCGCAGATCGCGGTCGAAAACGCGGATATCATCGTCGCCGAAGTCGATCCTCAGCACGAAGGATCGATCCAGCGGCTCGATGCCATCTCCAGCGCAAGGCCGAATGTGCCGATTATCGCTGGGGTGGATTCGCTCGATATCCGCACCACCCGTGCGCTCTTGAAACGCGGCGTCACGGACCTTTTGGGCATTCCTTTTTCGATCGAGGAATTGCTCGATGCGCTGGCCGATATCGACCTGTCGGGTCTCCCCAGCAAATCGGCCGAAGTCGAGCTCGCGCCGGTCGTGACCTTCATTGGTTGCGCCGGAGGAGTGGGCACGACCACACTGGCAACGCACTTTGCCGGGGCTATGCTGCAGAACGGTGAGCGTTCCACAGTGCTCGATCTTGACGTCCAGAAAGGCGATGTCGCGGAATATCTCGGCATGAACAACCGCTTGTCGCTGCAGGACATCATCGAAGCCGACAAGCGCCTTGATTCCGAACTTCTAGGCTCGGTGCTCACCTCTCGTGGCGGAATGCCGGATGTGCTTGCTGCGCCGCAGGACATCCTGCCGCTGGAGGATTTCCGGTTTGAACAATTGCAGCCGGTCATCGAGGCTTTGCGCGCGAGTACGGACATGGTCGTAATCGACATGCCGAAAGAGCTGACAAACTGGGGCCTGTCGACCCTGTTCGCGAGCGACCGCATCGTGATTGTCGGCGGATTGAGTGTGCACATGCTCCGCAAGATGCGCCGCCAGATCGACTTCCTGATTTCTATGGGGGTCGAACGCGAGGCGATCAAAGTTGTGGTCAATCGCGTCTCAACCGGGCTGTTCAAGACGATCAGGAGCAGCGAGGCGGAAGAGGCGCTGCGTCACAAGATTGCGGCGGTCATTCCCGAAGATTCGTCTGTCATTCAGGAAGCGCAGGACCACGGGGAGTTCGTGTGGGGCGTTTCAAGCCGGGGCAAGTTCGAAAAAGCCGTACGGGCATTTGCCGACGAGCTTATCCTTGACCTGGAAAGCGAGGCGTAGACCATGTGGAAGATCAAGCAGCAAGCAGCACAAGAGGAACAGGCGGAACCGGTCGAGGTTGAATCGCCCGATGAGGTTGTGCCGGAACTTGGTCAGGATGCGCTTTATCCGAGCTTGAACGCCCGCGAAGAGCGGATGCTCGAAATCAAGACGGCGATCCACCAGGGTTTGCTCGACAAAATCAATCTTTCGCTGCTCGACAAGCTGCCACCCGAGCAGGTCCAGTCCGAGATTACCGCGCTGGTCCCCGAACTGCTCGCCGCGTTCGACCAGCCGATGAATCGGGAAGAGCGTGCGGCGCTGGTCAGCGATGTGATGGACGAATTGCTTGGCCTAGGCCCGATCGAGCCGCTGCTCAAAGACGAGACCGTCACCGACATCCTCGTCAATGGCTGCAACACGGTGTTTGTGGAGCGGGCGGGCGTGCTCGAACGGGTAAAAACCCGTTTCCAAGATGAAAAGCACCTTATGCGGATCATCCAGAAGATTGTCAGCGCGGTGGGCCGACGCATCGATGAATCTTCTCCATTCGTCGATGCGCGACTCTCCGATGGCTCTCGCGTCAACGCGATCGTAGCGCCACTCGCGCTCGATGGTTCGCTGCTCTCGATCCGTAAATTCGCCAAGATTCCGATAGACATGCAGAAGCTGATCCGGCTGGGCAGTGTTCCGCAAGAAATGGCTGTTGTGCTCGAAGCGATCGTCCGCTCGCGGCGCAATGTCCTGATTTCCGGCGGTACCGGTTCGGGTAAAACCACGATGCTCAACGCGATGTCGTCCTTCATCGATGAGCGTGAACGTATTGTGACGATCGAAGACTCCGCAGAACTCCAGCTGCAGCAGACCCATGTCGCCCGGCTCGAGACACGACCGGCCAATATCGAGGGCCGAGGTGAAGTGAGCCAGCGCGACCTCGTGAAAAACGCACTGCGTATGAGGCCGGACCGCATCATCGTGGGCGAGGTGCGCGCCGGTGAAGCGTTCGACATGCTGCAGGCGATGAACACCGGCCACGACGGATCGATGACGACAGTCCACGCCAACTCGGCCAGGGATGCTCTTTCACGCGTCGAGCAGATGATCGGCATGAGCGGCATCGATATTACGGCAAAATCGAGCCGGGCCCAGATCGCTTCGGCGATCAATATCGTTCTTCAGGTCAGCCGCCTTGCCGACGGAAAGCGCCGCGTGCGCAGCCTGTCGGAGATCACGGGCATGGAAGGCGAAACGATCACCATGCAGGAAATCTTCCGCTTCAAGTCGACCGGGGTTGGTGAGGATGGCGAGATTCTCGGTCATTTCGAAGCAACCGGTATCCGGCCAAAATTCCTTACGGTTGCAGCCGAATACGGCATCGAGCTTTCGGCAGACCTGTTCCGTCCGGAAACGAGGATTGGCTGAGCCATGAGCTTCGAGATTATCCGGCTGTTCCTGGCTCTGGCGGTCTTCGCGGCTGTGGCATTGGCAGCTAGCGCTTTTTTCGATGAATTGTCGCGTCGTCGGTCGCAGACCAATGCGATCAACAAGCGGCTGGAAATGATCGGCAAGGGTGTCGATCGCGAACAGGTGATCGGCGAGCTCGTCAAACGCCGGCCGAGCGAATTGCATTTCCTTCCTGATTTCTTGCGCGAGCCGATGCTTTCCTTCCAGCGGCTGACTTTCGCTTCTGGCGTGCCGCTTAGCTTTCAGGCGGTCCTCGTTTACCTCGCGATCTTCACGATCGGCGTTTTCTTTCTGGCGTTGCTTGTGGCCGTCGTGGCCGGCGTGACACTCGGAGTTGGCTCGCTGCAGATCATTGTGCTCTTCGCGTTTGTGACCGGGCTCGCCCTACCGATTCTCGTCCTCCAGCGCATGGCCCAGTCGCGCCGCAAGAAGATGGAACAGCAATTCCCCGTCGCGCTCGATATCTTCGTACGCGCGCTGCGCACGGGGCATCCGGTGGCTTCCGGCATCGAACTCCTGACCAACGAAATGGAGGACCCGATGGGCAGCGAATTTGGACTGGCTTCCGATGAGGTCGCCTACGGTGCCGACCTGATCGATGCCCTGCAGGCGATGGCTGAAAGGTGGGACCTTGAAGACATCAAGATGTTTGTCGTGTCGCTCTCGCTGCAAAGCCAGACGGGCGGCAACCTCGCGGAGATCCTCGAGAATCTCTCGAAGGTCATCCGTGAACGGGCTCAGATGTACATGAAGGTGCGCGCGCTGAGCTCCGAAGGCCGGATGACCGCGTGGATGCTGAGCGTGCTCCCCGTCTTCGCTTTTGTGATGACGTTCCTGGTCGCGCCGAGCTTTTATCTGGATGTCGCTGACGATCCGGTCTTCATCTGGGGTACGGTCGTGCTGCTCGGCATGTATGTATCTGGCGTATTCATCCTGCGAAAAATGGTCGATCTGAAGGTCTGACATGATCGATTTCATTGTCTCCAACTGGGTACTGCGGATCAGCATTCTTATCCTGGTCTTTGCGCTCGTCTCGTTCGTGGGCATCTTCCTAGCGACATTCGTGTCGAACCGTGTCGCGACGGTACGAGGGCTGCGTTCGATCGGAGAGAGCGACGGATTGAAAGCGAACGAGTCGCTTGCTCGCAATCGCAAGCAGTCCGCGTGGACGCGTATCGTGGAGCGTATCGAGGCTAGCGGATTGAACCTCGACGACACGCGTAGCTCGGAAATCGGCAAGCTACTTAAGTCTGCTGGGTACATCTCGCCCGCCGCGCCGCGGATCTATACGCTAGTACGATTACTTCTGATCTTCCTTCTTCCAGTGCTGTTCATCACCGCGAGCCTGCTTGCGGGATGGCAGATTTCAATTTTCGGACTGTACTTGATTTGCGCGA
Source organism: Erythrobacter sp. GH1-10 (assembly GCF_045363165.1). Taxonomy (NCBI): domain Bacteria; kingdom Pseudomonadati; phylum Pseudomonadota; class Alphaproteobacteria; order Sphingomonadales; family Erythrobacteraceae; genus Erythrobacter; species Erythrobacter sp. GH1-10. The sequence goes on from NZ_JBJFLP010000002.1 coordinate 163,678, forward strand.
CCCTCGGTTTGCTCGGCCTTTACGTTCCGAACCTCTGGGTACGCTATCTGGCTGCGCGCCGCCGGACCCGGATCATCAACGGATTCCCGGACAGCTTGGATCTCATGCTGGTTTGCGTGGAGGCAGGGCTTGGTCTTGAAGCTGCACTCGATCGGGTCAGCCGTGAAGTCGCACCCACGCATCCACTGATATCGAGCCTGCTGGCGGAAACGGTTCTGCTGATGCGCGCCGGTGCATCGCGCGAGGATGCACTGCGCAAGTTGGCCGACAATGCCGGAGTGGACGAAATCCGATCGTTCACGACCTTGCTCATCCAATCAGACAAGCTCGGCACTAGTATCGCTACGACGCTGCGGGTCTACGCATCCGAAATGCGCGAAGCGCGGCGGCTGCGCGCCGAGGAAAAGGCGCACCGCCTGCCGGTGCTGATATCGATTCCGCTGGTCGTATTCATGTTGCCGACAATGATCGGCGTGCTTGCTTTGCCCGCAGTCGTATTGACGATCAGGGAAGTGTTTCCGTCGATGGCAGGGTAAAACAGGGGGGTGTTATGAAACTTGGGAAAATCATTCTGTGTGGAGTCGCCGCCGTTTCGCTCGGCGGATGCCAGAGCTTCCTGGCTGATCTCGGTCTTGCAAAGCGTAGCGCGAGCGATGCGTCGGTCGCGAGTACAGACGGCATGTCGCGGGTAGAACTTGGCCGCGCGGCGCTGAAAGCGGGTGCTCCCGGCACCGCGATTCATCACTTCGAGCGCGCGGTCCTCGATCCAGCGCAAGCACCCGACGCGTACAATGGCATGGGCGTTGCCTACGCCCAACTCGGCCGCGAGGACTTGGCAGAGCGGTTTTTCAATGCCGCCCTGATGCTTCGGCCTCATGACCAGAAGATCGCCCGCAATCTCGAACGGCTGTACAAATCGGATATCGGCAATTCGGCTCGCGCATTGGCGAAGAAAGAGACCGAGGCGCGCGCCGTTCTGGCCCAGGCCGAAGCCGACGCGGTTGCGGAGGGTCTGCTGGATCGGCGGCCCGGAGGAATCGATGATCGCGGCCCGGTTGCGATCGACAGCAGGCGTGGAGCATTACAGCGCAATTCGAAGAAAGAGGTCCTCATCTCCGGTGCCACGCCGGCGCCGATGGTGGAGGCCCCCGCTACACGCAAGCCCCAAGCCGAGGCAGCCAGCGAAACTCCAGAGGTGACAAAAGATCGGCAGGGCACGGTGCAACCGACGAAGATTTCCGCAGCCCTGCCGCTGGAGAGAAAATACTTCGATTTCACCGAAGTCGCTTGCATCGAGGCGCCCAATCGACAAGATGAGGCTGCCCCGGGCGCTATGCAGATCGCGATGGGGAAGTATCCGATCCGAGTAGCAATTGACAGGTAGTGCGGCTCGGGACACGATCCTCGGTCCCAGAACGGGCGGCCTCAGGCGATGACTGATACGATTTCGGTTTCCGTAATCTGCGCTCTCCTCGTCCTCGCGGCCTGGAAAGACTGGCGGAGCCGGGTCTTGCCGAACTGGCTGGCGCTGGCGATTCTGTTGGTGGCGATCGGAAGCGTGGCGATCGGATCAGATCTTGGAGAGCTGGGACTCAATCTCGCGCATTTCGCCGTCGCACTGGCGATCGGCTTCGGTCTGTTCGCCGCCGGGGTGATCGGGGGAGGAGATGCAAAGACCTATGCGGCAGTGGCCGCTGCGGTCCCGATTACCGAGGGGCATTTGCTTCTCGCGTTCACTTCGGCTGCGATGTTCGTTCTCGCGGCTGGCTGGTTCGCGTCATCCTATTTCGGACGGGTTACGAAGCGGGGTGTGGTAGGGAACGGCGATGTTTCAATTCGCGACAAGTATGCTGAAGTCCCGCTCGGGATCGCGATTGCCGCAGGAGCTATCTGCCATTTTTGGCTGACGCGTGGCTAAGGCACTTTCCGGCTGCAACCGACTTCGACTGAAATACGAACCGAATTGCGTTCACCCTCGATAGCGATGCGGATGCTAAGCAACTCGATGCTGGAGGTGCGGTTTCTTTCGAGATTGCTGCCGATGCAGAAGCAACTGTCGTCGCATGACCGTAACGGCAAGATTGCCGGGTGAACGACGATGCGATTGGCCAAAGTCCTTTCGAAGGTCTAGTTTCGACCCTGGGCGATGCTGCGCAAGATCTTATACGCGTTTTGCGTCTCCTCATCCGAGAATTCCGCCAGCCGTTGATCGACGATTTGCTGGAAGATGGGGGCGAGCAGGCGGTGCAATTCCTTTCCGCGCTTGGTCAGCTCGACGTTATTGGTGCGTCGGTCGACTGGTTCGCGCTCAAGCAGGCCCTCTTCTTCGAGGCCGCTCAATAGGCGGGTAATGGCCGGAGCGTCGCGACCGGTTCGCTTTGCAATCTCCGACTGGTTCGAGCGACCGAATTGCCAGAGATCGGCCAGAATGCTCCATTGCTCGGTGGAAAGCGGATAGCCCGCCTCTTTGAAGCCGCGCGCCATGTCTTGCCGCAGCCCGAAATAGGCCTGGTGCAGCCAGAACAGGATCGAGGCGCCGCGGCCTTGCTGGTCCATATTTAATTGCCTCAACAAATGTTGCCTTGATAACATTTCCGCAATCTGTCACAGATCGCCCCGGTTCAGGAGGTGAAGCTTGGATTTCGCACCAACTCCCCGGCAGCAAGCGATGCTTGATGCGGCAGAAGACATTATGAGGGTTCACCGCGAGCGGCAAGAAGCTCGAGGCCAGGATGAGAATTCCCGCTTCCCGAGGGAATTATCCGCAAGCCTGGGCGAAGCTGGGCTGCTGACGCTCTGGGCCGACCCGGACGTGGCCGATCCATTCTCCTGTGCGAGCCTGGTGCAAGAATTGGTCGGATATCATGACGGAACGGCGGCAAGCATTCTGTTCGTAAACAACGCTGCTTCGGCCATTCTTTCGCGAGGGTGTTCCTCTCCTTTGAACCGCGACGTTCTGGACCAAGCTTGCCGAGGCAAGATCAATTTCTCCTTCGCCGTGACCGAGCCGGAGGCCGGATCCGATGTTGCCGCGCTGCAGACAACCGCGCAAGCGGATGGTGAAGGCTTCGTTGTGAACGGTGTGAAATCCTATGCAACCGGAGCTGCGGACGCCGACTACATTCTCATCGTCGCGCTAACTTCGACCGACGGGCCAGCCAAAGGCGGGACGAGCCTGTTCCTGGTGCCGGGCGATGCAGCGGGTCTGACGAAACGCAAACTGGTCAAGCCAACCGGTGATGCTCACGCAACCTGCAAGCTGACCCTCGAAGACGTGCGGGTGCCCTCGGATCACCTCGTCGGCGAACACAACGGGGCATGGCGGCTGCTCTTTCTGGGTGGCGTGGTGGAGCGCTTGCTGGTCGCCGCAGTATCGGTCGGAGTGGCGCAAAGAGCATTCGACCAGGCCCGCGACTTCCTGAGCGAGAGAAAACAATTCGGCCAGTCCATCATCGAATTTCAGGCCGTGAACCATCGACTCGCCGATCATCTGTCGGAAATCGAGGCCATGCGATGGCTCACACGGCATGCTGCCTGGTCAGCGGATTGCGGGATCGATGCCCCGTCACGGATCAACATGGCAAAGCTTTTCGCGTCCGAGCGGGGGAGTGCGATCGTCTCCGATCTCATGCGCTTGGTCGGCGGTCGGGGATACTTTCCGGATGACCCTCTCAACCTCGCTGCGCGAGAGATCGGCCTGTCGCTGTTTGCAGGGGGATCGAGCGAGATCCAGCGAAACGGTATTGCGCGCGGTTTGATGGCGACACCGGCGGCCATGAAATGAAGCAAGGCCTCACGATCGGCGATCGACATTCGCTCACTTACCGCGTGCCTCACAATAAGACCGTACGTCACCTGTTCGAAGATGCCACCGAGTTCGCCGATTTTCCCGAAGTGTTCGCGACGGGCTTCATGGTCGCGCTCATGGAGCGGACCTGCACCCAGGCGCTCGCGCCCTTTCTCGAGGACGGTGAAGGCAGCCTCGGGGTTCACATCGATGTCTCGCATGAAGCCCCGACGCCGCCGGGATTCTCGATTGAGGTCAACGTGGAACTTGCGTCGATCGATGGGCGCATGCTGGAGTGGAGCGTTATCGCGTCGGACGATGTTGAGATCATCGGACGCGGGCGTCACAAACGGGCACTCATCGACCGTTTGCGGTTCGAAGAAAGGCTGGCCAAGAAATGTCGAAAGTTGCCGAAAGAGTAGGTCGAGGATTTGCCCGACGTTGGGCTGTCGTCGCTGCCCTCATCGCTACAATTCTGATCGCTTCTCCTGCGGTGGCGCAGACTGTCACAATTGTCGGCACACAGCACCTGCGCGGTCTCGAGACGCGACCTACAGCCGAACAATATGCGCATGCGATCGAGGCGCTTTCGCAGTTCAATCCGACACAGGTCTGCGTCGAGCGTATGGACGGCGAGCGCCTTCAATCGCTTGCGCATGATCCGATGCGCAATTCGTGGTCGTTGAGCCCCGAGACCCACAGTCGCCCGACGGGAACGCGATATATCCCCCTTGGCGTGGAAATGCAGACGCGGCTGGCGGTCCTGCCTGCTGATGCGCGCGACGAAGCCCGGGACTTGGCGTCGCGCTGGGACGAGATCGAGCTTTCCGAAAGGTTTCGGCTAATTGCTTTGCAGACCGCCGGCTACGAGATCTATTCGGCTGTACTCAACTGGTCGTATCTGGACGAGGATCAGCGTGCTCTCGCAAAACAAGGCACCCTCGCGCCACTGGCCGAAACTCTCGATGAATTGCTCGACAATCCGCAGGAAGTTTATGCCCTTGGCGTTCCGATTGCCCGACGCGCGGGATTGCATCGGCTGTGCATGGCCGACGCGATAGAAAACGAGACGGCTGGAATGAAGGCTGCCCTCGCTCTTGGCGGTCAGGAAATTCTGGATGACCCGGCGGTTCTCGCCGCTCTCGAGGCATATAACGAACGCGTGAAGAGCGAATGGCAACCCGGATCCGGACCCGGAGCGCTGACCAAAATGCTGGCTTTCATGAACAGCGACGAATTCGCGGAGTTCGATCGCGAAAACCAGTGGGAGTTTCTGCGCAGCATCGACAACGAAGCTGGCGCCTTCCATCGCCGTCTCATGCACTGGAACGCCCGGACCGCTCAGATTTCCGCCGAGCTCTTCGAGGCGCTTGCGGAGGGTCCGAATGAGCGGGTGATGCTGATAATCGGCGCTGCGCACCGGCCTTTCAACGAAGCCGAGTTGCGTTCCCAGCCGTGGATCAGAGTTGAGCCAGCATTGGATTTGCTTCGACCGGCCCTGCGTGAATAGCCGGGTTTCGGCGCGATTCAGCGAAAGCGAAGCGCCGAGGCTTTGGAGGAGGAGGCCGATATTGCGAGCCGTGTGGGTCGGCTTGCCCTTCATTGTCCCTCTCGATTCAGGGTTCGGCATGCATTGCGCCAAAGCTCGAACTCCTGCCAACAGATGGCGGCCCGTATGCAATGCGGGCGGGGCAGGGCTGCGCAGCCCTGACAATCGGTCTGTACCGATTATTCTGATACCTGTAATTATCGTATTGACACCTTAGGGTATCGCAATGTAAATCACAGGTATCAGGACAAACAGGAATCTTCGAATGCCCGAAAGCCGTTCAAGCAATCCGGCGGAGGCTAGTGATCGCCTCGCTACACTGACCGCCGCCGCGGCTGGTGTCGCCGCAATGATCTATCTGGCCAATGTTGCAGAACTCTTCGCCTCCGGCCTGCTCGCGGATCTGGTAGGATACGGCCAAATCGGGTTGGGGCTGATCGTCCTCGTGGTTTATCTTCCCGCTCTGTTGCTCTTCAAATCGCGCGGTGGCCATGCCGAGGGCATTCGTTCTGCAGGCGGCTTCATGAACGCCATCATGCGAAAGGCAGCAAGCACGGCCTTCAATCTCACAATTGGCTTTGTGGTTGCTCTAAGCATCCTGGATCGCACCGTGCTCTCGCATTTCACCGCGAAGTCGGCGATCGATCTGGTGATTGCCTTCGCTCTTGCGGCGTTTTCCGTCTCCTTCTTCATTCTCAACCAATTCACCGTCGGCCTCGGAGACGAAGGGTGAACAGTCCGCTAAGCAATCGGATGCGCGTGCTCCGCGCAGAAAAGAACATGAGCCAAGCGGACCTGGCCGACGCCATCGGGGTATCGCGCAAGACGATCAGCACAATCGAGGTGGGGCGCTTCGTGCCCTCGACGGTCATCGCGCTCAAGATCGCCCGGGAGTTCGATGTGCCGTTCGAAGATGTCTTCACATTGAGCGAAGACACCTCCTAGCCCCCTCAAGCCTGCTTCCAACCAGAACCTGCGCCGCTGCGCGTCGCGATCAAGCGCCGAGCGATAGCCCGTACCTGAAAGGAATCTCCCGTGATCACTCCAAGAACACTCCTCAAATCTGCGCGCATGTTCGTGTCGATCTTCGCGCTCGCCGCGTTCGGCGGCCCCGCTCTCAACGCTCACGACGATAGTGCGGCGCCTCCAATCTGGGAGGTCAGCGACGACGATACGACGATTTACCTCTTTGGATTGCCCAACATCATGGATGAAGCGACCGACTGGCGCAGCGCGGCGTTCGAACAAGCTCTCGCAGAAGCAGAGGTCATCATGCTGGAGAGCGATCGGCAAAGCCCCGAGGCTCAAGCGAAGATTCAGAGAACGATTCCCCAAATCGGGGTATTCCGGGACGGTACGAAGATGACCGAAGTGGTCGACGAGGAAACCCGCGCCCAACTGGAAAGAGTTTCGCGATCGCTCGGCCTGCCGCTTCAGGGAATCGAGCAACTCAAGCCCTGGCTCGCGGCGAACCAGTTGCAGTCCGTGATGACGCAACGCCAAGGGCTCATGGCCGCGCCCACGCCCACAAGTGTCATCATCGCGCAAGCGAAGGAATCCGGAGTTTCGGTATCTTATCTGGAAGGCAGTTCAGACCTGCTCTTCGCTGTTGGTCGACTGCCGATCAAAACACAGGTCCGCATGCTCAAGCAGTCGCTCGACACGATCGAAAACGAGCCCGGCGAGGCAAAGAGAGTACTTGCGCTATGGGCAAGAGGCGATGTCGATGGTCTTGTCGAAGCCCTCCACGGTGAAGATGCGTGGGCCGATGAAACCGTCCTTACTGCCATGCTTCTTGAGCGCAATCGTACTTGGTTGGCGCGGCTCAAGGAAGTGATGCAGTTCCAGACCGGCGTCATCTTTGTCGCGGTCGGTATTGGTCATCTTGTTGGGGAAGAAAGCTTGCCGAACGGGCTCGCCGGTGCAGGCTTTGAAGTCCAACGAAAATAACCTCTCTTAGCGGCAGGCCGCCTTCGAGCGGAATCTGCTACTAAGGACGCCCCCCCTATCCGACTTCATTATCGAACGCGGGGCCGGTGCGAGGAGGAGCTGGGCGGTCGTTGCGATCCTCTCTAACGATCTCGACGACCGCGCCTTTTTCGGAAGCCGAGATGTTAGCAAGCACAACCCGCGATCTCTTCTTGCCTTCCGTGCACATCCAGGCAGCCTTAATTTCGCCTTCAGGATTGCCAAAGACTGCGCGCAGATAGCAGCCATCGAGCTTCGTCAGAAGCGTCTTCGCGGAAGCGCCCTCATTGGGATTCATGGCTGCAACCATGCCTTCGGTGTTGCCAGCATCGGCGGCCATAAGAAACGCAACGACCGGTTCCGATTCACCTGCTGCTGTCGCCGGGCTAGTCGCCGCTAGCATACATGTAGTGAAAGCGAGCGTTTTCAAAGGCAAAGCCCCTCTTATTAAGTGCTATGCAATATACGTGACGCGTTTCAAATCAGCAATTCATATCGTGTCTAAATACGGCTTTCGACATGTTTGCTTTCCAATGCCGCCGCTCTGCGCCTTTCAAGCTAGTTGTATTTGTTCTCGCAGATCGGTGCTCAATCGTCTTATTGATGAAATCGGAGATAGTTATCAGCTGACAAGAATTACTTCTCACCGATGCTGTTTCCCAAGGCTTTGGCAATTCTTCGTGCCTGAGCCGCATGCAGATCCAACTCGATTCCGAAAGGGTCGAGAAGCAAGTCAGTCCATTCGCGAAATCCATGCACCCGGGACGAAGATCGTTCGTCACCCTCAGAGCCTGTAAACTGATCATTCCACATGCCCAAGCGGCCCTTTTCGGTAAACAAGCCGACGAAGAGATCATTTCGGAAGTGCGACGAGGGGCTTTGCGACATATAGAAGTTCGCAGCCTCTATGTCCGAGCGGTATGCCGGGACAGTCTCGAAGCTGTATTGATCGGCCCATTGGCCCTCAATCATCCTTTGCACGAGCTTCTCGCCGTTGCGGTCTGTAAGACGGACCAATCCATCACCATCATCGACGGGCTCGTCGGACATCAAGCTGAGCGGCTGACGCGGTGCCCGAGCTCCGAAACCGACATCGGTCAAAAACCGGTTTCTATCGATCTCCACGGTCAGGCATGCATGGTTTCGCATGGGAACCGTCGACGGGTTTCTTAGCCAGACGCGCCCCAGATGCAGCGAGATGTCATAGCCCAGAGCCTCGAGCAATTGCGCGTAGAGGAGGTTCAGTTCAAAGCAATAGCCGCCTCGTCTTCGAACGAGAAGCTTCTCGGCCAGCCGGTCGCTGTCGAGCGAAACGCCGAGTCCCAGAAAGACATCGATATTCTCGAACGGGATCGTGCGCATGTGCGCCTGCTGAAGGATAGCCAGGTTCTCGAGGCTAGGTCCGGTCGGAAGGGAAAGACCGAGCCTCTGAGCATAGAGTGCGACCAAGTCATCGCTTTCGTGATCGAGTGGTTGCTGGTTCGGTGGCAACAGCTTTCTCCCGTCGATTCCGGTTGTCGAAGAAGACACCCGGTTTCCGGGATCATCACGCAACACGGAGGTAAGGCTTACCACGGTTCGAAGTCTGGATCGTAGAAGCGCAGATAGTCGATCCATTCGGACGGGAGCTCGATCGGGAAGAACGCACCGGCGATGATCGGCGGGATCGCGAGGCCGGTGATCGCGCCGACGAGCAGGAATCCGGCTGCAGCCCTCCCTGCCGCGCGAGGCTTGCCGCGGTCGATCAGGGCAAACCGGAGGCCGGCCCCGATATGTGCGAACAGGGCAAACACGCCGAGGAAGTAATAGGGGGCGAAATAGTAGATGAACCATGGGCCGCTCATCACCGAAGCCGGCCAGTAGAAGTTGGTGTCCAGCGAGAAGTAGAGCCGCGCCATGCCCAGCGAGTAGAGGTGCTGCGCCATGAACACCAAGAAGATCGCCCCGGACACGATCTGCAGCCTGCCCCAGAATCCGCTGACTCCTCCGGCTTTCAGCCGGTCGTACAAAAGCTTGCCGCCCAGCAAGAGTTGCAGCGTGATCGAAACGAGAACTGCAATTTCCATCAGCGGGATGCGATAGACTTTCCTGAGATCGGATTGCACCTGATTGTAGGTCTCGATGCCCCAAAACCCGCTCAAATGGGTGACGAAGTGCAGCACGATGAAGCCGGACAGAAAGATCGCGTTGTAGCGATGAAGCCTGCGCAGCGCTTTCGACCTCTCATAATTCGAGCCAAGCGTCGTCATCGCACCCTCTCCGAAACCCAGTCGATGGTTTTGCTCTTCTGGGCCGCCGACGTCTTTTCCCAGCCAGCCTGCGCGACTGTGCTAAGCGGGGTTTTCGCGAGTTCCGTTTCCCAGGCACGATCGGCACGCCACATGGCCAGTGCGATGGAGCAAGGTGCCGAGTAGTCCTTTGGACGCCCGGCACACGGCCCTCTCTTCCTGATTTCGGAACAATGGAAGAATTTGGTCTTCCCTTCGATCGCCTCGACAATGTCCAGCAGGCTTATCTCCTGCGCTGGCCGGGCAAGCGCATAGCCTCCGCGTTTGCCGCGCTTGGTCCGCAGGATCGCTGCCGCCGACAATTGCTGCAGCATTTTCGCGAGGTAGGGAGCCGGGAGATCGAAATATTCGGCCAAATCCCTTGCGCTCAGCGATGCCTCATCCGGAAGCGCGCTCAACACCGAGCAGATATGGATGCCCCATTCGATGCCTTCCGATAATCTCATTATTCGGACATACTATGTCCGAATTAAATTGGCAAGCGATTGAGAGGCGTGGTCGGGTCATTGTGAGCGTCACTTTGAAGCGATACGCCAGTCGGGAAACCTGCGATTGCGCCCGGCGTGCATGAGGCAGATTTCGTTGTCCGCAGGATCGACAAGCCGCGCCTCGCGCCAACCCCAGCTGCGATCGGTGGGCATGGACTTGAATTCGAAACCCCGCTCGAGGAGTTCTTCGACATGGCTGTCGAGCTCCTCTGCGGTGGCGTGGTCGAAATATATGACGAAGCCTGGCGGAGCAGGCCCTTCGGTTTCATGGATCGAGAGGGTTGCCCCCTCGCCGGTGGGGCTCTCGAATCTCGCATATCGTGGTGGAGCATCGACAATCTGCGTCAGACCCAGTCGCGTGTAGAAGTCGACCGAAGCCCCGTAGTCGGTGCAAGGGATTGTAATCTGGTTCAGAAGCATTGGCGGGCTGCCTTTTTTGCAGGAGCGGGAGGGACAGGCTCAGAGCCTGTGCGCCGACGATTCAATCATAGCAGGCCGTCGAGCCAGGATTTAAGATCTCCACCCGCCCGAACGTATCGGCATCGACGAATCTGACCGGGGGACAGGATTGTGGAGCGCCCTCTGGCGTCAGGCACTGCTCTATCGTCGCCGACAACACGACCCCGCTGCAAAACGGCGCTGCAACCGGTGCAAGGTCGAACGCGCCGGATTTCATCCCGGTAGGTGAAGGCTCAAGCTTGACCACGAAGCGCTCTCTCTGTCCCTGTGCTTCCGATGGGCTCGCCTCTACCGACCCGACGATGGTGTCAACCGAGGCACGCGTTTGGATGTAGGCTGTCATCGTCAGCGCACATTGGCCTGTGCTGTCGGCAAGATCCGGATCGAGCCGCAGGTTCAGGCGAGGTTCGTCTCGTTGGCTCAGCGGTTCGCAGCTTTGGCCCTTCGCCTCGCCCCCTCGCAAGAGCGAGACGGACGCGAGCACAATCACGACCCCCAAAGTCAACACTGCAAGCCACGTGTTTCTGCTGCTCGTCTTCATCGTGTACCGATTTGCGGAGCCTTCTCCCGGATGATTACGAACACCGCCGGGCTCACCTATGCATCTCAAGATCTCGGATTAACCACGCCCGAGGGCTAGCTCAAGGCATCGGGGAAGCTCAAAAAGGCTACCGCCGTAGAACCTGGCCCTAAGCCGCGTATTTCTTCCGATAGTTCTCGACTGACAATTCGCGCTCGCTGGAAGTTCGGATCCGGTCCGCGACTTCGCTGCGGAGTTTGCGCTTGATGCCGGCGAGCGAGGAAGCTGGAGAATCGGCCAGCAATTTTGCGACCCGAAAGGCTTGGGTCTCCACTTCATCCCCGCTCGCCAACCTGTCGAACACGCCGGCTGCAAGACCGTCTGCCGCACTCATCATGTCGGCAGTCAAGATGGCTCTCGACAGCCAGTTGCTGTCGAAACGATACCGCAAAAGATCGAAAGCATAATCGGGAGGAACTATGCCAAGCTGCGCCTCGTTGAGGCACCACTGCGCCTGCTCACTGTCGCCAATGCGATAATCCGCGGCGAGAAGCGTGAACAGACCCATCGGAAAGATTCGCCCGGACGCAGCCGCGACGATCGGGCGTGGATGGATCAGCATCGCGTGGATCAGATCTGCGCCGGCCTTCATCATTTCGATCACTGTCGCGGGATCGCGAGTGGCCAGAGCCTTTACGTCGAAACCGCCGGAGTAAGTGCCCTCGATCGATGATCGAAGGACCACAATCTCGCCTGCATCAGCTGCGGACCGAACCGCAGTAATCAATTCCCCGAGAAACTGCGCGCTCATGATGTTGGCCTTGCCATCGTTCATGGTCACTGTCGCAATCCCGTCGGTCCGCTCGATATCCACTCCTGACATACGCCTTCCTTTCTTTTGCGAATCGCATTCGACCTTGCTTAAGTAGACCGGTCAATATAAAAAGCGTGGCAATACCTGCTTGCGGACACATGGGAGGATTATCGAATGCCAGCGAAAGGAAAGCATCGGGAGCCGATCATCGATGCTGCGATCCGCCACTTCCGGCAGGGCGGCTACTCGGCCACCGGGCTCAATGATCTCGTACAGAGCAGCGGCGCGCCCAAAGGCTCGCTCTATCACTATTTTCCGCAAGGAAAGCCGTCGATTGCGGCAGCTGCAGTCGAAGAAGCTGCCCGGCGCATGGCGACGACCATGCGCGACATCGCCGATCAAAGCGACTCGCCGGAGGAGTTCGTAAAGGCGCTTGCAGAGACATTTGGCGGCTGGATGCGCAAGTCGGGATTCCGGGACGGCTGCCCGATCACCACCGTGCTGCTCGAATTGGCGCCGAATGATCGTGCGGTGACGAAAGCTGGCGAGCGTTCCTATACCGATCGTCGCAGAGTAATCTCTGACATTCTCGAAACTGCCGGTTACACCGAGACCGATGCGAGCGATCTGGCGACACTCTGGCTCTCCGCTCTTACCGGCGCTCTTATCGAATGCAGGGTGAGCAGGAGCTCACGACCGTTGACACGGGTTGCCGAACTGCTGGCAAGTCAACTGCCGAAGCCTGCGAGATGATCAGGCTTGAGCAGAGGTGTGGAGACATCGAAATATTGCATGGCATTCAGCCCATCCGGATCGCACCGATTGAGTTGACACTCCACAATCGCGCTCATGCCGGAGCCGGGCCGATCAGTCCCTGCGGAGGGCATTACTGACGTGTCCCGTGCTCGTGCCTTCTGGCGACAAATCCCTGGCGCGGCTCGCTTCGTCGTGGGCTGGATCGTTCTTGTCGGTCTGTTTCGTGCTCTTGTGCCGATCACCGAACTCGGACCTCTCTACCCCTTCGAAAGCTTCTTGATCACGGCCGTGATCATGACGCTGCTGCCGTTTCTTCTCCCTTTGGCCATGGATTTGCCTCGCATCTATCGCACCGGCGACTCGCACCGAACCCTTCCCGCGGAACCCCAGGAACCGCGGGCGAAATTGCCAATAATACGCTGGCTGCCTCTCGTTATCGGCCTGGCGATCTTATCGACAGCCGTCCTATGGTCGATCGGAGCAATCCTCGATGACGCGGTCGAGCAGTTCATCGCCAGTCGCGAATTCGAAGGCGCGATGCCGGACAGGCAATGGGCGCTTTGGTGGCTCTTCGTGGTCATGACTAGCATGGTCTTAGGGCCGCTGAGCCTGTTCGCTATCGCTCTTGCGATCGGTTCGCTGCTTTCGCCGGTCAGCCGCGTCATCGAATTTCGGATCCAGGTCGATCCGGTCGATCCAGAGCTTTTGCAGCGGCGTTACGATCTCGCATCGATCGAGAGCTATGCTGATGGTCTCGGAGCCCCGCAGGAAATCGAGGGTAATCTCTTTGTCGCGCATCCGTCGGACATGCTGAGTGCAATGCGCAGTTCCTACATCGAGCGAAGCCGACCCACGGGAGACTGGCAATCGGTGGCCTTCAGCCAGACAGATCGGCGTGGATACTCTGCTGATCTGAGTCTTCGCTATTACGGGCAAGCGATATCCGCGCGGCTGGAGGTGGAGTCCAGAAGACGGCTCGAGCGGCTCGGTATTCGCCTGCTCGGGCTTCGGCAGTTCGACCGGATATGCGCGCAGTCCGAGGTGCGCCGGCTTGCCCAGCTGACCCGGTCGACAGTCTCGGTCGAGGGCTCGGAGTGACGGACGAATTCCTAAGCGTATTGGTGATCGTTGCGATTCTGCCTGCCGGAGGGACGATGCTGGGATTTCTTCGGTCTCGCGCATTCGTTCGGCTATTCGGAAGGTCAATTCGGCTTCGAACCGGTCATAATGTTGCTGACCGCGACCCCATCGTTCCTGGCGATCTGGATGCGGCTTCGAACAGGGAGCATCGTGCTGCCCATCCTGCTACATTCCTTTGGCAACTCGATCTTGCTTGTCGTCTGAAGTCCGCCGTGCGGCCTGAACTGGCGGGCGGAGTATGCCGAGCTCTTACCAGAAGGCCGATCAGGCTAGAGAACCATTTGCGTCTGGCTGACCATGGCGACCTTTCGACCGTCTTCGGTCGAAATCTCGGTCAACCAGACCGACACTCGTGCACCGACTTTCACGGGCTTCGAGACGCCGATCAGCTTGCTACCGGCCCGGGCTGGCCCCAGAAAATTCGTTTTGCTTTCAATGGTGGTCGTGCCCTTGGCGCCCTCCGGCAGGGTTATGAATGCGCCAATTGCGCCGATGGAGTCTGCGAATGCCATGATCGCGCCGCCATGTGCGATGCCACCAGTCGTGCACAATTCCTCACGAACGTCGAGTTCGCCAAAGACCTCTTCCGCAGTGGCTTTGGAAATCCTGACTCCCAGGTGCTTCGAAAATGGCATCGCATCGGCGGGATTGTGGGATCTGCCGGTATCATCGGACATGGATATCCTCCTCTTTGGCCGTATCCATTGATCAACCAAAGTGGACTTATCAAGGAAATAGTTGCGGAGACAAATATGCGAGATTTGTGCGTGCGGTTGCGCGGAGAACCGACGAGAGCGCATACCCCCCACGCACTCCGGACTATGATCAGATCGATTGCAGGTCTTCGAAAAAGCCGCCGCCGCTCTCATCGACCGGATAGAAATTCTCGATCCGGATTTCCTGAAGGCTCACATCGAAGGGGGCGCCTAGTGTGCTGAGTATGGAAAAGAGGCTGAAGGCCTTGCCATCCTTAGCGATGTCAACGGTCAGCATCGGGCCCGACGGCTCGTCGCCGACAGAGGGGCCTCGCTCTGGAAGGTCGCCCGTGTAGGAAGCGAATTCCGCAAGCAGATTCTGTCCCTCGTCGAGCTTGCCCAAAGTGAGAAGTTCCTCGCGGAACCGGCGCAGCAGCGTCGAGGCCACGTGATCCCAATTGGCAATATGGCTTCGATACCCATCCGGGTGGAGCAACCCGCGCATCACGTTTCCCGCAATATCGGGCAAATCCTCGGGCGCTTCCTTATCGAAGAGGAACATTTGAAGCTTAACCGCGGGCTCGTTCGCCAGAATGATGTCGTGCTTCCAGTCGAAAACGAACGCCGGATAGGGCTCGTGCGCGCGCAGCATCTTGTCCAGCGCGTGACACACCGATTGAAGCTCCGGGTCGGAGAGTTCGAATTCCGAATAGATCGGTGCGAAACCGGCTGCCAGGAGCAGGTCGTTGCGCTGGCGCAGGGGTATATTCATCGCTTCGCTCAGCGAGATCACGATCTTGCGGCTCGGACGGGATCGTCCGGATTCAAGGAAGCTCACGTGCCGTTGCGAGCACCCGCTGTCCAGGGCGAGATCGAGCTGGCTCATCCCGCGATCTCGACGCAGGCTCCGCAACATGGTCTCAAAAGAAGCTTCGACGTTCAGTTTTGCCTCTCCCTCGGTCGGCTTTTCGCACAGGCCGGCGAACAGCCGCGCACCCGCACTGCAGAGTGCACGATAGCATTTCACATGCATTTCCCAATTACCTGCGAGGTAATTGATTGCCCGCCACCGCCGTGTTTCTCTCAGGAGCCCGCAAAACGGAGGCACACTGGCATCATGCAGCAAAATTCTTCGAAGACCTTGCGTACGGCGCTCGGCTTGAACGTTTTCTTCTCTCTCGCCTGCGGAGGGATCGCGGTTCTCTATCCAGTTTGGTTGGCCGAAATCCTGTTTGCTTCGTCCTGGGGCGGCCACGCCTTCGGCGGACCGTTGATTGTGCGCGTAACGGGGATCGGCCTGCTGGCGTTTGCCGCTGCCGTCGGCTTCACCGCCAGCCGTCCCATCATCCCGACGCCGCTGGTCAAAGCGGTCGTGATCGCCGATATCGCCTGGGTCGTCCTGACGGCTGCGATACTGATCCTCGGCCCCCTTCTCTTTACCGCGCTTGGCCAGACGATCCTGATCGAGATCGCGGTGGTTGTGGCTGCCTTGGCCGTGGGCCAGTCGATCGGCCTTGCCCTGCTTTACCAGGGAGCAAGCGAGCAGACGGCTGAGTGGCGAGGGCGTGAATTGAGGGTTCGAATGTCCCGCAGCGTCAAGGCTCCCAGGGAGATCATCTGGGATGTGATGACCGATCACGAAGCCTACGCCCATTATGCAGACAACCTGGCCGGCGTCGAAATCCTGGAGGGCGACGGGCTCGGCATGGTTCGCCGATGCCTCGCCGCCGATGGAGGCAAGTGGACCGAAACGGCCGATATCTGGGAGCCCGGAAACAGGTACGGTTTCGAGATCGATACCGGAGCGGCAGAGTATCCCTACCCCCTCGACAGCTTGAAGGCGATCTGGGCGGTCGAGCCCGACGAAGGGGGATCGTCGACGGTGAGCATAGAGTTCGCAGCGGTTCCAACGGAGACAGTGAAAGGGAAGTTGTTTGGACTGATGGGTCGCTTCGTCTTCCCCAAGGTCCTCGACGACATTCTGGGCCGCTGGAAGGACGAGATGGAACACCGCGCAGGAAGCTCGAGGGTGCCCGATCCGCCAAATAATGACGACATTCACGTCGCCGCCATGGGCGCATAGGGCGGAGAGCGACGGATGCCTGTAGAAACTCTTTCGATTGCCGTGCTGTGTGTCATCCTCCTGCTCACGACGTTCGTTCAGGGGAGCCTTGTGCCGCTGACACACGGCTTCAGATGGGGTCTCGGCAGCCGCGACGAACCCGTGGTGACAACTGCGATCCAGGGACGGTTCGCCAGGTGCGTCCAGAACCAGATCGAATCGATCTGCATCTATGTCCCGGTTGCCGCGATCGTCGTGTTTCTGGACCGTACGAGCGAAATGAAGGCAACCGCATCCTGGCTCGTCATCGTCGGCCGCACGCTGTTCGTGCCGCTCTATCTCGGGGGCGTCTTCGGTCTGCGCTCGGCTGCGTATGGAGTGGCGACGGTCGGAATTCTCATCATGGCATTCTGCTTGGTCTGATTGGATCGATCGGTTCCTGCCTTGCGCGACCCATGTCTCGACGCGCTTGCGCATTTGTATTCGGGGGACGGTTTCGCACCTGTCCGATCCGGTCGGTAGCTGCGGGACGAAGCGGATTCCCCTGAGGAGTAGAATGAAAATGGCGAAGCTTTTTGAAACGCTCGATCTCGGGCAATGTCGTCTACAAAACCGGATCGTCGTGTCTCCGATGTGCCAGTACAGCGCGCCTCAAGGCGAGGCAGGCGATTGGCATATCATGCATATCGGGCAATTCGCCGTCGCGAACCCGGGCCTCATCATGCTGGAAGGCACCGCCGTCTCGCCGACGGGCCGGATTTCTCTCGGAGACCTGTGCCTTTTCAACGATGCGCAGGAAAAAGCGCTCGAGCGCGTATGCCGTTTCGTTCGCGAACACAGCGGCTCGAAGATCGGGATCCAGCTGTTCCATTCGGGGCGCAAGGGCAGCCAGTATCGCCCTTGGGATAAAGGTACCGAGTTCGACGCCGGCGCCACCCTGGATGAGGAGAACGGCGGCTGGACGCTTAAGGGGCCTTCGGCGATCAGGTATTCAGCCGACTACACCGTGCCGCATGCGCTCACCTGGGACGAGATGGAGGAAATCAAATCCGAGTTCGTTGCGAGCGCGATTCGAGCGGAAAGGCTCGGTATCGACGTGATCGAACTCCACTACGCGCACGGGTATCTGCTGCACTCTTTCCTTTCGGAGGAGAGCAACCAGCGCGGCGACGCGTATGGTGGCAGCCTGGAAAACCGGATGCGGTTCCCGCTGGAAGTCTTCGCAGCTGTCCGCGAGGCGGTGAATTGCACGGTCGGGGCCCGAATTTCGGGATCGGACTTCTCTCCCGCCCCCCAGAGCTGGACCATCGAGGATGCGGTTTCCTTCGGGCGAGCGCTGTGCGAACTGGGTTGCGAGTTCCTCGATGTGTCGGGCGGTTTCCTGAGCCCCACCCAGGATTTCGCATCGGTCTACGGCCCCGGCTATCAGGTCGATCTGTCCGCGCGGATCAGATCGGAGATCGGGCTTCCCACCATAGCTGTCGGGGTTCTGACCGATCCGGTGCAGGCCGAGCGGATCGTATCGACCGGCGAGGCCGACGCGATCGCCATTGCTCGCGGCATGCTTTACGATCCCCGCTGGCCCTGGAAAGCGGCCTACAAACTTCAAGCGGAGCCGACCTTCCCCCCTCAGTATGAGCGCGCTTTTGCGCTGGGCTATCCCGAAATGTTCAATGCATCGAGCCCGTTGTCAGCGCTAGATCAAATTGTGCCTTTATAGGTCCAGGGAGAGCTCGATGATGAGCCTGACCGTTGGCGTCAGCAGGGTCTAGATAGGCCTGTCAGGAAGCTGTCATAAACAAGAAACGATCCGCCGTGCAGGTCGACCAGCACGGCGGATGAAGCTAAGGAAGGGGGGACATGACGCTAATTACAATTCGGTAGCTACTACATTACGTCAACACAGCGTTTATCGGCCAAAATCCAAGCTGGTCTCGATTTGAAGCGAGCGTTCAATGCTCGGGCTCGGGCGGTGGAGTCTTAGCCAGATGATAGGCGGCTGGATTGGCTACGTTTTGGCCATGCGATGCTCATCCAAATCGCCAGAACTGACCTCGGCTTGATGGATTCGCAGGCTTACCGGCAGCGTCGGGTCGAAACTCACCTCGGCAACAGAAAAAATCCGGCATTCCGAATACGCGAGACTAGCTGACCTTTGGATTGCAATTGGTGCGCTCCTACGAGGCAGGCGGACTCAGGTGACCGTCCAGCCCCATTGTCCAGATGGCGGAATTGGTAGACGCACCGTCTTCAGGCGGCGGCGCCCGCAAGGGCGTGGAGGTTCGAGTGCTCTTCTGGCACCAACTACGCGTTGAGCGTTTCTCTTCGGATCTTCCGTGAGCCGCCGAGTTCTGATATACCCCAAACGTCGTTTTTGCCCGCCGTTCGCAAGCGTCGTTTTTGCCCGCCGTTCGGACGCGTTCGCCTCCAATCAGCGGGCATTCGAAGGTTATTTCGAGAGCAAGCCGCTTTTTTTCTTGAGGCTCTGTTTCGTCCTATCTTTGGTTTTTGGGCCGGGGAGTTCCTCTTCTTCGCTGGTGGCAATTTTGCTTACCAGCACAGTCGCGCTGATCACGTCCTCGGGCCTCTTCTGTCTCTGTAATCCTTTAGGTATCGAGTCGATCTCGGGATCGCGCGCAGCTGGTGCGAACGCCACCCAATCCCCGCTGATTTCAAATTGAATTGCTACCCGCGAAATGCGTTGAGGCTTAGCGGTACTTGGACGAAATTGAGCGACGCTCACAAGAAGGTTCATCAATCGGCACAAAACTCTTCGTGGAAAGTCATCCCGCTCTTAAGTTGAGTGGGGAATAATCCTGTCTCAGATCCAAGCTGGTCAAGAAAATTGTCGCTTTGCGAGCCGAGGTATGACCCAGAGACGAATCCAACCTTTTGATCGTGCAACAACTGTAGTTCGCATAGTTTGCGTGTCTTCCGAATTAGAATTAATGCTCGGCAATGCGTCCTTTGCTCCGAGAAAGGAGCTAACTTGCGCGAAATCTCTGCCTGTTTGGTTGGCTCAGAAGAGCATCCTTACACTGATGCCAATGAGATCAAGCCCTTCACGTATCTGATGTGCCGGTGGGCTGCTTTCATTCCCAAAACGCTGTTGATCTGACCTCAACCGTTGAACAATATACTCTATTCCGCATGGGCCGCAAAGCGGCATCGCTTATGCCTGAGAGCTTGAAGCATTCGCTGCTATAGCCTTTCTTCCAATCGAGGTCATATTCACGCATTGGATATCGAGCATCCCGTAGCTTCACTACAATATTGGTTATTTCCAATTCCATACAGTGCTGTCGTAGTCTAAACTGCCAAGTCTGCCGATCGGGTCGCACTAACTAAATTAATCTGCGACACATTCTCGCTCACTTTTTTGCCGTACCGGGCTCTATAGCTGTCCCGCGCAAAATCCTCTTCATTGGAGCGCTCACACATTTGTCGCCAATCATGGAGCGTTTGGTACAATTGATATACAATCGGACAGGTAAGTCTCATCCGATGCAGGGTGAACTTTCTTGATTTCATTCCAAACCGTGTTTGCCCAATCAAGAGTGATTCGTATCGTGCAGGGCCAGGCTGATCATCAAAGCCATAAGCCTTCACAAGGCCAAGCGCCTTGAAAAATGGCAGGAAGGACTTCGCTCATTTCCTGTGGAAGGCCAATTGCGGAAACATGCTTTCGTCGAGCGTTCGTGGCCGTTTGTTTGTCGGAACCCCGAGTATCGACGAGATTATCTGAATTGCTCCGCTCGCAATCCTGTGCGAACAAGAGTTGTCGGGAGCGCCAGTTGACTCTTGCCAAGTAAGTGCTCGAGCCTGGGGTATGGTTCCGTCAGTTCGCTAGTTCGCTAGTTCGCTAGTTCGCTAGTTCGCTAGTTTCGACCCTGGGCGATGCTGCGCAAGATCTTATACGCGTTTTGCGTCTCCTCATCCGAGAATTCCGCCAGCCGTTGATCGACGATTTGCTGGAAGATGGGGGCGAGCAGGCGGTGCAATTCCTTTCCACGCTTGGTCAGCTCGACGTTATTGGTGCGTCGGTCGACTGGTTCGCGCTCAAGCAGGCCCTCTTCTTCGAGGCCGCTCAATAGGCGGGTAATGGCCGGAGCGTCGCGACCGGTTCGCTTTGCAATCTCCGACTGGTTCGAGCGACCGAATTGCCAGAGATCGGCCAGAATGCTCCATTGCTCGGTGGAAAGCGGATAGCCCGCCTCTTTGAAGCCGCGCGCCATGTCTTGCCGCAGCCCGAAATAGGCCTGGTGCAGCCAGAACAGGATCGAGGCGCCGCGGCCTTGCTGGTCCATATTTAATTGCCTCAACAAATGTTGCCTTGATAACATTTCCGCAATCTGTCACAGATCGCCCCGGTTCAGGAGGTGAAGCTTGGATTTCGCACCGAGCGCCTATGCGCGCGCAGTTTGGGCACCGCGTCGCTTCAATTGATGAGCCTGCTCGAATTGGTGGTGAGAGTAATCGATTGGAATTGACTTGTGGCTATCTGTCTCTCACCGATGCTTGCGCATTGCGGCAATCGACAGCTTCCAGATCGTCTCTGTCAGCGGGCGGCGGAGGTCGGATAATAGCAGGCTCTGTACGCGTGACCTAGTCTAGTTCTCCCTCGATGCCGTCGCAACGGCCGGAGCGCCAAGCAGAATGAAGCACCCGAGCGTTACCCGCATCCCTTCGCGCACGGCGAAGCGACCTGTCAGCATCAGCATGCCGACGAATGCGACCGCGATCACGCAAAGGGCGAAGGCGAGACTTCCGAACATGAGCGCACTCATCCAGTCGACAGAGCTCCCGATCGCGGCGCTGCCGACAGGTTCGAGCAGGCTGGATTGAATTGGGGCGGCCATACGGTTTCCTACCTCGCGGCGAAGACCTGGCTGACGGTCCGCCTGCCCTGGTGACGCTCCAGCTGGACGAAAACGTCGATGCTCTCGCGCACATAGTGGCGCACATCCTCGCGAGCGAGGCGCGAGCCCGATTGAAGGATGAGCAACGCCAGCTGTTCGACCGCACGCGCGGGCGTGTCGGCATGGACGGTGGTCATCGATCCGGGATGGCCGGTGTTCACGGCGCGCAGGAAAGTGAAGGCTTCGCTTCCGCGCAATTCACCGAGGATGATGCGGTCCGGGCGCATCCGCAGCGCGGCAATCAGGAGGTCTTCGGCGGACACTTTCGCTTCGCTCTCCTCTCCGCGTGCGGCGATCAGCCCGACCGAGTTTTCGTGCTCGAGGTGCAGTTCGGGTGTGTCTTCGATCAGGATCAGCCGTTCTTCGCGCGGGACTTCGCCGAGCAGCGAATTGAGGAATGTCGTCTTCCCCGAGGAGGTGCTGCCCGACACAAGGATGTTCTTTCGCCCGCGCACGGCAGCTCGCAAATGGCTGGCTGCTTCCCTCCCTCCGAGCGGTACCAGCTCGCGTTCTGCCAATTGTGTGGCCGCACCCGTATCCGCCACGTCGAAAGCCTCCGAATCCTCCCAGTCGCTGAGCGAAAGCTTGGCCGAGACATGTCGGCGAAACGCAAAGCAATGGCCCTCCCGCGTCGCCGGCGGGGCCGCGATCTGGACGCGCGAGCCATCGGGCAGGGTCGCGGCGAGCAGCGGTTGGGATCGGCTGATCCCCTGCGAGGAATGCGCGGCGATCTGGCGCGCCAACCGTGCAAGCAGGGCTTCGTCGAGACCGGGCTCTTCGATGCGCTCGATGCCGCCCCCGAGCGTTTCGATCCAGACTTCGCCCGGGCGGTTGATCCAGATATCGGTCAGGTCGCCGCGCTCGAAATAGGACGCAAGCGGAGCGAGAAAGCTGTCGAGATAGTAGCCTGTCGCGGCCACGCTCAGCGCTCTACACTCGAGAAATCGAGATCGCGCGCGACGAAAACCGAGACGCTGGTGCCCTGTTTCACCTTGAGCGTGGGTCGGATCTGCTCGGTGTCGACTACATCGATGTTTTGCGTGCTGCCAGGCAAGGCGACAATGACGCCGTCGCTCGCTTCGTTCACAGCCACGCCAACACCAATGTCGAGAACTGAGTTAAGCAGCGCACCCCCAAAGCGCTGCCAGAACTTCCCGTCGACCTTTCCCTTGATTCCGGTCCTGCCCAGCGGGTCAGAAGACGGCGAATCCAGCGCAACCGTCACTCCGTCAGGCCGTATGACGCGGGTCCACTGCACCAGCGCCCGGTTTTGCCCACGTTGGAGATTGGCTTCGTACTCTCCGTAGAGCCGACTACCCCGAGGGATCAGCACCCTGGTTCCGTCAAAGCTTGAAACGTCACGCTGCACCAGCGCGCGCACGCCTCCCGCTCGGGTAGAGTCGAGCGCCGTCTCCAGAACTGCAGGGATGACGGTGCCTTGTGGGATCGTGCGCGAGGGATTGAGGAAGCGGCCAGCCTGCACCCGTTCGCGACCTGTGCCGCCCTCAGCGAGCGATGGCTGGGTATCTTGCGGAATACGGCTTTCGAAGACTACCTGCGGCTGCGCCGGAACTGGTGTTGGTCGAATAGGAATGGGCAATGCGATTGGAGGCGCTGGCGTAGGGGGAAGAGCGATCGGCTGCGCGATCGGGG
>NZ_JBJFLP010000003.1:0-2607 GCF_045363165.1 Erythrobacter sp. GH1-10
GAAGGGGAAGGCTCGACCTTTGCGGGTACGGCAATGCAGGACGATGCGGCGCTAGGCTCGGGGCGGCTTCTGTTCCTGGCTGGCGTGATCGGACCGTTGGCCTTGCTGCGAGTTGCCGCGGGAACGCTGCTCGCGCTCGCGCCGGTAGTCGCGGCGCTATGGTTCTTTGCGCAGTCGCGCGGTATTTTCGCTGGCTGGCTGAAAGGGCTAATGTTCACATTCGCGGGTTCGATCGGAGTGACCGTCCTGCTCGGCGTCGAATTGGCGATTATCGAGCCGTGGCTGACCGATGCGCTGCAAGTGCGCAGCCTTGGCTATGCAACACCTTCCGCGCCCACCGAACTCTTTGCGATCATGCTGGCCTTTGCCATAGTTCAGCTGGCCATGCTGTGGCTTCTCGCCAAGGTCGTGTTCCATCGCGGATGGCAGTCGCTGCCCAGCTTCCCGGCCCCGATTGCAAGCGCAAGTGAGCCGCGCGTAGCCTACGCCAGCACGGCGCAGTCGTCGCAGCCGCAAATCCTGCGCGCTGAGCGAATCAGCACCACGGTAGAGAACACAATCAACCGCGAACGGAACCTTTCAAGCGAGCGTTTCGTGCGCACAACGGCAAGAGACGACCAATCGGTCGGTATGCTCACCACCGCGCAATACACCGCACCGCGTCTCGGCAGTTCGTACCGACGCCCCTCGACCCGACCTTCGCGAGCCGCAGTGCGGCGGGACAAGACCAATGACCGCTGAACCGAACTACGATCTGTCCGACCTTCCCGTCGCCGAGAGCTGGGCGACTAGCGTGACCGAGGATCTGGAACGCTCGAATAAGCGTGCATGGATGGTCGCGATCATCGCTGCGCTCGTCGCGCTGATCGAGGCGCTGGCGCTTGTATTCTTGATTCCACTCAAGACCGTCGAACCCTACACTCTGCTGGTCGATCGGCAGACTGGCAATGTCGAAGCGCTCGCGCCGCTTGATACGCAGGTGATCGAGCCGGATGCCGCGCTGACGCGCTCGTTCCTTGTTCAGTACGTCATCGCGCGCGAGAGCTTTACGCAAGACGCGCTGCAGGACGATTATCGCAAGGTTTCGCTATGGTCGGCGAACGATGTGCGTGCGCGCTACCAGCGCGAGATGGTGGCCAACAATCCGCTGAGCCCGCTCGCTTACTTGCCATCGAGCGCCCAGATCAAGACCAAGGTAAAAAGCGTCTCAAACCTTGGCGAAGGACGTTCGATGGTTCGGTTCACCACTTCCAGGATCGACCCCGGTGCGGCGCCGCAACCGGCGCAACACTGGGTGGCGATCGTCAGCTACGAGTTCAGCGCGGCTGAAATGTCTGAAGCCGACCGTTACATCAATCCGCTCGGCTTCCAGGTCAAGAGCTATCGCCGTGATGCTGAGACCCTTCCAGAGGAGGGCATTGCGAACGGGGTTCAGCAGGCGAAATCTGGGGAGCCTGCACCATGAGGATCTTCGCTCTCTCCCTCATTCTACTTGCAGTGCCTCAGTCGCTGGCTGCTCAGGTTTTCCCGGTGCCGGGTCCTGAGACCCCGCGCTCGCAGACGGTCGAGTGGCGTTCTGGTGAGCCGATCGTCCTGACGGCGCTGCCAGGGACGACGCTCACCACCATGCTGGAGCCAGGCGAAACGATCCGGCGAATCGCGGTTGGTGGCAGTCGTGCGTGGGATGTTGCGGTATCCGCGGAGGCTGACAGCTTCCAGGTAACGCCGCAGCCTGGTGCAGTCACAGCAAGCCTCACGGTCGAGACCGATTACCGGAAATACGATTTCCGGCTCGAAATCGGTCAGGGCCTGCAAGCGGCCTATCTCGTCAGGATCGATCATGATGTACAGCCCGAAACAGTGGCCGAGCAGCGCTCAGTCATCCTCGAAAATCTCGATTGGACCTATCGCCTGCGCGGCGACAGGTCAGTGCGCCCACTTTCGGTGCGCGATAATGGCGAGAAGACCGTG
Source organism: Erythrobacter sp. GH1-10 (assembly GCF_045363165.1). Lineage (NCBI taxonomy): Bacteria > Pseudomonadati > Pseudomonadota > Alphaproteobacteria > Sphingomonadales > Erythrobacteraceae > Erythrobacter > Erythrobacter sp. GH1-10. The sequence goes on from NZ_JBJFLP010000003.1 coordinate 1,972, forward strand.
ATCGAATATTCGCCCGATCAGGCGCTGCCTGCCGTCTTCGCCATCGGACCGAGCGATGATGAGGAAGTGGTCGATGGCTACATGCGCGACGGGTTGTTCGTTATCGACCGCGTGCATCAGCAACTGGTTTTTCGGATCGACAAGGAAAAGGCCACGGCGCGGCGCAACAAGGAGCCTGACAGCGACTTATGAGTGATGCAATCGCCATCGATCCGCAGCGGGCGGCTGAAGACAAAGACGTCCGCCCCATTGTAGCGACCGGCGCGGCGAGCAATTGGGGTCTCTATGCCTTCCTCGCGCTGCTTCTGATCGGCGGGATGGCACTCTTCAATGCCCTGAGCGCGTCGCGCGAGGCGCCCGAGGTGCCATCGGTCCTCCAACCGGTCGATCGTGGTCAGCGGCAGATATCCTCTCCTGAACCGCTGCGTGTTCCGGAGAGGTTTGCAGAAAATTTGCCGGTCGAGCGTCAACCAGCGCCCGAGCGCGCTGAGCTTGATCCAGTGGAGCGAGCCGCCCCGATCGCGCAGCCGATCGCTCTTCCCCCTACGCCAGCGCCTCCAATCGCATTGCCCATTCCTATTCGACCAACACCAGTTCCGGCGCAGCCGCAGGTAGTCTTCGAAAGCCGTATTCCGC
>NZ_JBJFLP010000004.1:0-2059 GCF_045363165.1 Erythrobacter sp. GH1-10
CCATCGAGCCGCTGTTCGACCCGGTGGAAGAAATAGAACATCGCCGGCGTGCGCGCCGCGGGATCGTCGAGGATCGCGGTCATGTCGAACCCGACCGTTTCGGCGGACAGATCGGTCTTGTCCTGGGCGTTGTCGAACAGCCATGCGCGCTCGCCATCGCCCCACCACTGGCGCAGGCGGGCAAAGAGATCGTCCGGATGCGGGCGGGCCTCGCCGCGGAAGAGCTCGACCAGGTAACGCAGCCGTCGCCGTTCGAGAGGCTGCTGGAAGCTGGTGTCGATCGCGTCGCGGATCTGTTCGAGCTCGGCGTTCGACGCACCGCCGGCGAGCAAAGTGAGCCACTCGGTCAGGAACTGCCGGTTGGTCGGCGTGTCCTCGAGCTGGAGCGGATTGAGCCCCGAGCGCGTCTCGGGCGTCAGACGGTCGTAGGTGCCGCCGATCGCCCGCAGGAACAGCTCGGCGCCGCGATCCTTGTCGAAGAAGATGATCCGCGGCCCGAAGCGGCGGGCCTGCGCAAGCAGGAAGCTGAGCACCACCGTCTTGCCCGACCCCGAGGGGCCGATGACGGTAAAATTGCCGAGGTCCTGCTGGTGGAAATTGAAGAAATACGGGCCTGCCGCGGTCGTCTCGAACAGCGTGACTGCTTCACCCCAATGATTGCCCCGTGCGCGCCCGACCGGGAAATTGTGCAGGCTCGCCAGCCCTGCGAAATTGGTGGTCGAGACCAGCCCGCGCCTTCCGATGTAACGGAAATTGGCCGGAAACTGCGCCCAGAAGGTCGGCTCGAGCGCGATGTCTTCGCGCACGGCGTTGATCCCGAGATCCGCGAGCATGGCGGTGATTTCGGCGACATGGTCTTCGAGCGCGGCGAGGTCTTCGGCATGAACCGCGATGGTCGTGTGATGCTCCCCGAACCCGGCTCGTCCCGCGGCGACCTCGTCTTTCGCGACCGCCAGTTCGTCGCGCAGCGACAAGGCCTCGTCTTCGGCGGAGCGCATGCGGCGCAGCGCAAGATTCATCTGTCCCAGCGCCGCCGCGCGTTCGACCATTGCAAAGCTCTGCGTCACGTGCAGTTCGAACGGCAGGCGATAGAGCTCGTCGAACATCCCGGGGAAAGTCGCGCCCGGATAATCCTTGATCGAAATCATCGCGACAAAGCGGCGCGGCATTTGCCCGGCGGGGGCAAGCTCGATCGTGTCCTGCCCGAAGCTGATCCGCCGCGCCGGAATGAAATGCCCGAGATCGCCGTGCGGCAGCGCCACCGGGCGCATGTCCGCATTGAACAGGCAGGAGAGGAATTCGAGCGGTTCGGAGCGCTGGCCATCGGCGGTATCGTAAACGCTAAGCACCCGCGGGTCATAGGCCGATAACGAAGCCACCAGCGCCTCGCGCGCCCGGTCGAGCGCATGCTTGTCCGCGGCGATCCGCTGCGCATTGCGGTGCGACTTGCGCGAAAACCATCCGCCGATCCGGTCGGCGATCCCGATGCTTCCCTGCAAGGGGCGCCGCACGATCGTGACGAACAGCTCGTTCACGTAGAGCTGCTTGCCCGAAAGCTTCTCCTGCCAGCGCTCGTCGAGACGGGTCGAGAAATCGTCGGCGGTCACCGGACCCAGGGCAGCCTCCGCGCGGCGGCGGATGACGTGGTGATAGACCGCAAAACGTGACGATCCGAGCGTGCGCAGCATCGAATCCCGCAAGCTCGCGCGGTAATTCAGTTCCTCGCTATCGGCCGTTTCGAACAGCAGACCGCCAAGCCGGATGGTCTGCACCAGCAGGCCGTCGCGGGTCTCGATCGTCACATCGTCGATATGCCGTGCATAGGGCAGATGAGCGCCCGCCGGGGTCTCCTTGGCAACAGCATCGGGATCGCGCGTCAGGGCCGGTAGGAATTGCATTTCCACAACCCATGGTTCTTGATCCGCGGGCAATTGCGCACGCGCGTGATCCAGAGATCGAAAATCCGCGGATCGCGCAGGCTCGCGAGCATACCAAGCCCGTGGATTCCGACCGCGACCAGAAGCACCCACCATGCCCTGAAGATTAGGAACAGCTCGAC